>NZ_AGUD01000192.1 GCF_000240225.1 Patulibacter medicamentivorans | reverse complement strand
CGCGGGCCGTCCGCAGCACCGCCGGCGCCCGCCGCAGCACCCCGTCGAGCGCGGTCCGCCGCTCGGCCACCGCGCCGAGCGCCCGCGCCGTCGCGGAGACGGCCCGCCGCAGGTCCTCGCGACGGGCGGCGATCACGCCGGCCGCGTCGCCGGCGCGGATGATCAGCCGCTCGACGTCGTCGCCGTCGGCCTCCAGCTCGCCGAACAGCCGAGCCGTCTCGCCCAGCGCGGGGTCGAGCCGCGCGAGCATCCGGTTGAACGAGGCCGCGCCCGATCCGGCGTAGATCCGGGACGCGCCGCGGATCAGCCCGCGGACGTCGTGGCGGGCGGGCGCGTCGAGCCGGTCGAGGATCGCGTCGAGGTCGACGATCCCGCGGGTCTGGGCCAGCGGCAGGGTGCCGCCGTCGGCGATCGCCGGGGCCCGCGACGAGCCGGGGGTCAGGTCGACGAAGCGGCTGGCGACGCCGGCCTGGCCGACGGCCCGGATCGCCGCCCGCGCGTCGCGCCGCAGCGGCCGCGCGAGCCGGTCGCTCAGCGACAGCTCGGCGTCGGCGGTGCCGTCGGCGGCCAGCGTCAGCCGGGTGACGGTGCCGACCCGGCGACCGGCCACCTGGACGGTCGCGCCCTCGACCATCTGGCCGGCGTTGGCGAACCGCGCGTGGACCCGATAGCCGTCGTCGCCGCCGGCGACCAGCAGCGCCACGGCCGCGACCACCGCCGCCAGCAGCGCGACGGCGACCCCGCGGCGGGTCCGCCGGCGTGCCGCGCGCCGCGCGACCGGCGCGGGTGCTCCCGCGCGCGGCGTCCGCTCCTGCCCACCGGCCACCGCTCAGCCGCCGATCGGGAGCCGAGGCATCCCGCCCCAGAAGAGCTGGGAGCCGAGGATGCCGATCACGTGGACGCCGATCAGGTTGACGACCATCGCCCGCGCGGTCGCCCGGCCGACGTCGACCGGCCCGCCGCGGACGCGGTAGCCGTAGTAGCAGCCGACGAGGACCACGAAGGTCGCCATCGTCATGCCCTTGATCCCGGAGAAGAGGTAGTCCTGCGGGCTCTGGAACTTCCAGAACAGCTCCAGGTAGCCGCCGGCCGAGACCTGCCCGACCTGCATCACGACCGCGACGAACGAGCCGACGTAGGAGACCACGATCGCGATCGCGTAGACGAACGGCAGGATCAGCCAGGTGCCGAGCAGCCGCGTCGAGCAGAGGAAGAGCACCGAATCCAG
Source organism: Patulibacter medicamentivorans (assembly GCF_000240225.1). GTDB lineage: Bacteria > Actinomycetota > Thermoleophilia > Solirubrobacterales > Solirubrobacteraceae > Patulibacter > Patulibacter medicamentivorans. The sequence goes on along the minus strand of NZ_AGUD01000192.1, from coordinate 53,747 downwards.
GCCCATCACCTCGAGCGCGTCGACCTCCTCGGCGATCTGCATCGTCCCGATCTCCGCCACGTAGCCGGTCGAGACCTTCGCGGCCATCATGTAGCCGAAGGCGTACGGGGCGATCTCGCGCAGGTCGGCGATCGCCGCGAACGCCCCGGCCACCGACGGCGCGCCGACGATCTTCGAGGCGTAGGCGCCCTCGATCCCGATCGCCAACCCGAGCGCGAAGACCAGGCCGAGCACGATCAGGACCGAGCCGGTGATCAGCAGGCTCGCCTGCCGCAGGACCTCGACCAGGTAGCGGCGGATCCGCGAGCTGAGCGCGCCGCTGGCGACCCGCCAGGCGAACTCGGCGCCGTCGCCGAGCGCGTCGAGCCCGTCGCGGACCTCGCGCGCGCGGCGGCCGGCGGCCCGGACCGCCATCAGCGAACCTCCGAGAGGATCGGGTTGGTCGCCAGCAGCAGCTGGGTGAAGACGTAGTTGATCGCGCCGGTCGCGAGGAACGCCACGACCACCGACTGGTTGACCGCCCGCCCGACGCCGGCCGCGCCGCCGGAGGCGTTGATCCCCTTGTAGCAGCAGACGATCGCGATCATCACCCCGTAGATCGCGCACTTCACGAACGAGGCGGCCAGTTCCAGCGTCGTCGCGCTGCTGAAGAAGGTCGAGAAGAAGGGGCCGACCGGAGCGTGGTTCTGGACCACCACCAGCACCGCGCCGAGGACGCCCGCCAGCAGCGCGAAGACGTCGAAGAGCACGCAGACGATCACGATCGCGAACAGCCGCGGGACGACCAGCGCCCGCACGGTGTCGATCCCGAGCACCTCGAGCGCGTCGATCTCCTCGCGCACGCGGCGGGCGCCGAGGTCGGCGCAAATCGCGGTGCCGGCCACTCCGGCGACCACGATCGCCGTCACCAGCGGCGCGAACTCGCGGATCACGACGATCACGTAGACCCCGCCGAGCCGGTCGAGCGCGCCGAACAGGCCGAGGAAGTTGGAGGCCTGGATGCCGGCCGGGCCGAACGAGAGCGCGAAGGCGGTCAGGACCAGCGGGAAGAGCGAGATCCGGAGCGCGAACCGCAACTGCTCGACCAGCTCGGGCCCGTAGTCGTACGGCGGGCGGAAGCCGCGCCAGAACGCCTGACCGGCCAGCTGGAGCATCCCGCCGGCCTGCAGCGTCGCCCCGGCCAGCCGCCCGTCGAGCCACGCCCGGCGGGGCGCCGGACGGGTGCTCGCCGGTGGTCGCCCGGCCCCGTTGTCGATCGTTCGATCCACGTCGCTCTCCCGCTCGCGGCCGCCACCGGGCTCGCGAGCGGCGCCACTCTGACAGAGCGATTTCCAGATGTCAAGAAAGGCTCTTGTCAGATTCGGGTCGTCTCTGCGACCATGGCTCCGTGTCCGCCGCCGGCCAACGCGTCTACAACGGCCTGACCGCCGACGAGCGCCAGGCGCAGCGCCGCACGCGACTGCTGAAGGCGGCCCGCGCGCTGCTCGCCGACGGCGACGCGAAGGGCCTGACCGTGACCGGGGTCTGCCAGGCCGCGAAGCTCAGCGAGCGCTACTTCTACGAGAGCTTCGCCAACCGCGAGGCCCTGATCGACGCGCTCTTCGAGGACGTGGTCGCGGTCGCCACCGGCGTGCTGGAGGAGGCCGCGGCCCGCGGAGCCTCGCGCGAGGCCCGGGCCCGCGGCCTGATCGAGGGACTGATCGACCTGATGCTGTCGGAGCCACGACTGAGCGTGCTCGCCACCGAGAGCCAGTCGAGCGAAGTCATCACCCGCGGCCGAGCCGTGACCGCCCGCGCCCTCGGCCAGGAGATCTCCGCCCGGGCGACGCTCTTCTGGCCAACCGCGGGCGACCCCGCATCCACGGACCTCGCCGGCGAGCTGGTGATCAGCGCCGTCGCCGACGTGCTCGCCGCCTGGCATGTCGGCCACCTGCAGTGGCCACGCGACGAGGTCGTCGCGCGCGCGACGAGGTTCTTCCTCGCGGCCGGCGACGCCCTGGGCGGCGAGCTGCCGTCCGCCTGAGCGGCGACGACGCTCGCCCAGACACCAGCGGACTGGTCGCCTACGTGGACCTCGCGACCTGGCCGTAGCGGCAGAGCGATCTCGACCGGAGCCCGCCGCTCGACGCCGCCGATCACCGACGACGTTGATCGCTCGCCATCGTCAGAGGTGGCTTCGGCTCAGTTGGTGGTGTCGTGTCGGGTGGTCGGGATCTCGTCGTACTCGTCGTAGACCGCGGCCGTCACCCGACGGTCGAGGACGATCGCGGCGAGGAACAGCGTGACCACCGACAGCAGCGCGATCATCAGCAACGGCCGCCCGACGCCGTCGGCGAAGAACGAGCCCTCCAGGCCGGTCGCGGTCCGCAACTCGCTCGAGATCCCCGCCCCCAGGTCGAGCGATCCGCCGATCCCCGACAGCGCCCAACGCGACAAGGTCATGTCGGACAGCAACCGCACCGGGTCGATCATCTGCGACGGCGGGATCAGCGCCCCGGCCAGCAGGAACTGCGGGATCACCACCAACGGCAGCGCCGTCGTCGCCTGACCGGGGTTGCGGACCGCCGCCGACACCAGCAGCCCGATCGCGGCGCTCCCCCAGCCCGCCACGACGCAGACCGCCAGCACGCCGAGGTACTGACTGGCCGGCCCGTCAGGCGGCTGCAGGACCGCGACCGCGATCACCAGCAGCAGGATCTGGAACGCGATCAACGGGAACAGGACCACGCACTTCGACAGCAGATAGGAGTCCAGCCGCACTCCGACCGCGACCTCGCGATAGAGCGCGTCGCGCTCACGCGCGATCTCGCGACAGGCCGTGATCAGCCCCAGCCAGACCGCGCCGACGACCAGCATGAACGCCAGCAGCACCCCGTAGAACGGGCCCAGCACCGCATCGGAGAGGATCCGGCTGGGCACCGTCAAGCCGATCGCGATCCCGATCAACGGCGCCTGCCCGATCATCAACGCCAGCGACCGCGGATCCCGCGCCAGGCACAGCGCATAGCGCGACGCGAGCGTCCGAACCTGAGCGCTCGCCGGCGGCAGCCCGCGACGCCGGACCGGCGCGTCCGGACTCTCGGCCGACACCGCCCGCAACGGGCCCGGGGCCTCGGTCAGCGGCTGCGCGACCGCCGTGTAGACCTCGTCGATCGAGCTCGCGCCGAAGTGCCGCAGCACCTCGTCGTGACTGCCGGAGAAGACGACCCGACCACCCGGCCCCATCACCGCGATCCGATCGCAGAGGGTCAGGCTGCCGGTCGCGTGCGTCGACGCCAGGATCGCCAGCCCACGATCGGCAAGCTCGCGCAGCAGCAGCATCAACCGCCGCTCCAGCCCCGGATCCAGCCCCGTCGTCGGCTCGTCGAGGACCAGCACCGACGGCCGCCCGACCAGCTCCGTGCCACACGCCACCCGACGACGCTCGCCATCCGACAGCGACCGCACCTGATGATCGCCACGCGCGGTCATGTGCAGCTCGTCGAGGACCTCCTCCACCCGCGCCGCGCGCTCGGCCGCCGGGACGTCGTGAACCCGCAACGCAGCGGCATAGGCCAGCGCCTCGCGCACCGTCAGCTGCGGATGGACCAGATCACCGGTCGGGACGTAGCCGACCGCATCCGTGCAGCTCCAGATCGGCTCCTCACCAACGCTCACCGACCCGCTGCTCGGCGCGTTGACGCCCGCCAACACCCGCAACAGCGTCGACTTGCCCGAGCCACTGGCCCCGATCACCGCACACAACTCGCCCGGCCGCACCTCCAGATCGACGTCGCGCACCAACACCGTCCCGCGCGCCTGGACGCCGACGGCACGACCACGCAACGCCCGACCCGTCACGGCCAACGACGCACGACCCTCATCGATCAACGGCGAAGAACCCATCGCCACCCATCATCGCGCGTCGTCATTCTCCGCGACTCCGCCGACGCGCCCTGCGTCGCCCCGAGCCCCACCACGACCGTACCCGCAGCCGACAACCCCACCAGCACCCTACGCGCCATACCGTCCCCCTCCTCAGCCGATCTCTCTCAGGGCGTCGATCGGCGCTCGGCGCCGGCCCCTCTCTCCCAACGCCACCGTAGGTCGGCGGCGCGCAGCGCGCATCTGCCCGAGGGAGCGTTGCCGTCCCCCGTTCGAGCGAGCCGGCGGGCTCATCCGGCCGCCAGCAGCGCGTGGCACGACCACAGCGCCTCGTCGACGGTGATCGCTGCGACGCCCGGAGGACGGATGGCGAAGAAGACCGCACGCTCGGTGCGGCGGCCGACGGCGACCTCGGCTCGCGGCGGTCGGCAGAGGTCGGCCAGCGCCCGCCGCTCGTCCGCCACCACCAGGCGACCCGGTGGCAGCGGCCGGCCCGGATCGGTCGGGTCCGGGATCTCGCCGCTGAGGCTGCAGCGGATCCCGAGCGTGCCGTCAACCGCGTCGGCGTCGAGCGCCCAGACCGGCACCCCGGTCTCGACCAGGGCGATCAGCAGTGCGTCGTCCGGCAGGCCGCCGGGGCGGAAGCCACCGCGGGCCAGCCGCTCGATGCACGCCGCCTCGTACGGCGAACGGTCGTGGTCCGGGTCGCGACCCAACGCCCGGAAGAGGGCGCGGAAGGCGGCCGGCACCGTCATCTGATGCATGTGCAGGACGTCGCGGCCGTCGATCGCGGTCGAGAGCTGGCGCAGGTGGTCCTTCGCCCACCGGGGACTGCGCGCGGCCACGGGGCACGGGCCCTCGAAGCTGGCCAGCCCGAGACCGGGAAGCTCCTCGGCGACGTCGGGCGCGATCCAGCCGCTGTCGGCCCGCGGCGCCGCCGGCATCGGCGACGACTGTCCGGGCGGTCGCGTCACCGCGCTCACGTCGTCTCGGCCAGGTTGACCATCCCGAGCCCCGCCATCGCCACCGCATCGTCCGAGCCGGCAGCGCGCAGCATCGACGTCGCGAAGACCTCGCTGCCGATCGTCACGGCCAGCAGCAGCCACATCATCGAAGGGCTCGCACGATCACGGCGATGGCATCGGGGGCGAACCGACGCTCGGCGCAGCCGAACGGAGACCGACGCCGGGGACGGCACGCGGGGAAGCACCCCGGCATCGGTCTCGTTCGCAGCGGGAGGACCCGCCGGCGCCGGCCGACGGGCTCAGTCCATCCCGAGCGGGCCCTCGGTCCGACGATTGAGGAACTGGCGGACGAATGGGTTCTCCGACGCGAACATCTCCTCGCGCCCGCCCGCTTGGACGATCCGTCCCTTCCAGAGCACGCTGATGTACTGCCCGATCTGGTGCAGCGACGCGATGTCGTGCGTGACCACGACGTAGGTCCCGCCGTGCTGGGCATGCATCTTCACGATCAGGTCGCAGAGCAGCGCGGTGCGGACCGGATCGAGACCGGAATCCGGCTCGTCGAAGACGACGATCTCCGGCTCGGTCACCAGCGCGCGGGCGAACCCGGCGCGCTTGCGCATGCCGCCCGACAACTCGCTCGGCATCAGCTCGCCGGCGTGGCCCATCCCGACTTCGGACAGCCGCTGGTGGACGACATCGGCGATCCGGTCCTCCGGCATGTCGGTGTTCTGCCGCAGCGGGAAGGCGACGTTGTCGAAGATGTTCATCGACCCGAACAGCGCGCCGTCCTGGAACAGGATCCCGAACTTCTGGCGCATCTCCAGCAGCTGCGAGGTCGTCAGGTGCGGGACCGACTGGCCGTGGACGATGATGTCGCCGTAGTCGGGGAAGAGCAGGCCGATCAGGTGCTTGATCAGGACGCTCTTGCCGGTGCCCGACGGGCCCAGCACGATCGTGATCATGCCCTCGGGGATGCCGAGGTTCAGCCCGTTGAGGATCGGCTGGCGGCCGAAGCTCTTGTAGACGTCGATGCACTCGATCGACCAGAACTCGCCGGGGTGCTTCTCGCGGAAGCTGGTCTGCCCCTCGTGCAGGCTGTACTCGTGGGCGCGGTCGAGCAGCTCCTTGGTCTCGGCGTCGGCAGCGATGCCGTCGCCGGTATCGAACCCGTCCTCGCCGCCGGCCCTCCGGTGGAGCAGCCCCCGTCCCGACATCGCTTCTCTCCTTGCCGTGCAGCGCACCGCACGAGGCGGCTCGCGGAGTCGGACCGACCGGCTCCCACACTGCCAGACGATCGTACGGTCGGCCCTCCGCGAAGTGGATGCCCAAGGGGGTGGATATCCATCCTCCCTGGGAGGGGGAGCACCCCGTGCGGATGCCGTGCCGGGCGTAGAGTCGGGCCGTGGATCCGCTCTTCGTCTTCGTCCAGTTCGAGTTCACCCACGGGCTCGGACCGACGCCCGGGCGCTACGTCGCCGCACCCCTCCGCGGGCTGCGGACGGCCGACGGCGACGACGGCCGACCGCAGCCGGCGCGCGAGCGACACCGCACCACCGGCACGCTCCTGACCACCGGCGAGGCAGACGTGCTGGTGATCGCGGTCGTCGGCGCCCGCACGACCGGGTTCAAGCTCCGCCGCCGCGCGCGCCCGGCGGTCGCCGAGGCCGCTGGCGAGCCGGTGCCGGTGGCCCTCGCCAGCTTCGTCGAGGGCAGCGCGCCGCTGACGGGCAAGCAGGCCGCCCGCGAGCGGCTCGACGAGATCGTCGGAGACGAGGGGCTCCAGCAGCGTTGGGTCGAGGAGGGGCTGGAGGTCCTCAACCGGGCGATACGCGCCCACCGCGCCGGCGCTGGCGATCCCTACGTCAGCGAGGTGACGCGACGCGACGCCCGCGCGGTCCGGATCGGCTACGGCACCACCAGCCAGGTCGCCGACGGCGGCTGGACCGAGGCCGTCGAGTTGCCGGCCCCCTCCGGCGGGCGCCAGCGACGGGCGGCCGCGCTGGCCCCGTCGCAGGCCGTCGCCGACGCGCTGACGGGGCGCCAGGCAGTGCTGGAGGCCGAGGACCTGCTGCTGCGCACGCACCTGGACCTGGACCACGGTCGCAGCCGCGGCGCCGCGCTCCAGGCAGCCGCGGCGCTGCGCCTGCTGCGGGCCGAGCTGGCGCCGCGCGACGACGAGGCCCTGTCCGCCGCGGTCGCGACGACGGCCGCGCTGGCCGACGTCGCGCTGGAGCGGCCGCTCGGCGACGACGAGCTCGAGCAGCTGGAGGGCGCGCTCGTCAGCGGCGTCCGCCTGCTCGAGGCGCGTCGCCACGAGCAGGCCCGCCGGTAGCGCGGCCTCAGCCGTCGCTGAGGACCATGTCGTAGGCGCGTGCTTCCCGTCGCTGCGACAGATCGACGTGGATGTGCTTGACCTCGCTGTACTCGTTGAGCGCGTCGGGGCCCAGCTCACGGCCGAGGCCGCTCTGCTTGTAGCCGCCGAACGGCAACTCCGGGGTCACCATGTGGACGTCGTTGACCCAGACGGTGCCGGCCTCGAGCTTGGCCGCGACCTCGAGCGCTCGCTCGTAGTCGCCGCTCCAGACCGCGGCCGAGAGGCCGTAGATCGAGTCGTTGGCGATCGCCACGCCCTCGGCCGGGTCGCCGCTGTATCTGATCACCGTCAGGACCGGGCCGAAGATCTCCTCGCGCGCGATCCGCATGTCGTTGGTGACGTCGGTGAAGACGGTCGGCTGGACCCAGAAGCCCTTCTCGAAGCCAGGGCCCTCGGGCACGCCGCCGCCGGTCGCCACCGTCGCGCCCTCGTCGCGGCCGATCTGCAGGTAGCTGAGGATCCGCTCGTGCTGCTCGGCCGAGATCACCGGGCCGAGGTCGGTGTCGTAGTCGGCCGGGTCGCCGAGCTTGATCGTGGCGGCCCGCGCGACGATCCGCGCGACCAGCTCGTCGTGGATCGAGTCCGGCACGATCAGGCGGGTGATCGACTCGCACATCTGGCCGCTGTAGAGGCAGCAGCCGAACAGCGCGGCGTCGGCCACGGTCTCCAGGTCGGCGTCGTCGAGCACGACGGCCGCGCCCTTCCCGCCCAGCTCCAGCGAGACCTTCTTGACCGTCTGCGAGGCCAGCCGCATGATCTCGCGCCCGACCGCGGTCGAGCCGGTGAAGGCGACCTTGCCGACGTCCGGGTGCGAGGCCAGCCGCGCGCCGACGTCCTCGCCGTCGCCGGTGATCACGTTCAGGACCCCGGCCGGCAGCCCGGCCTCGTGCGCGATCCGGGCGAAGGCCAGGGTCGACAGCGGCGTCTTCTCGTCGGTCTTGATCACCACCGTGTTGCCCGCGGCGAGCGCCGGTCCGATCTTCCACAGGCTGAGGACCAGGGGGAAGTTCCAGGGCAGGATCCCAGCGCAGACGCCGATCGGCTCGCGTCGCAGGATGTTGTGGGAGATCGTCGGATAGGGCGCCGTCGCGATCCCCCGCTCGACCTCGTGCTTGGCGGCGAGCTCGGCGAAGTAGGTCATGTGCGGGGCGGCGAGCCCGATGTGGAAGCCGCCGGCTTGGCGGACCGTCGCGCCGTTGGCGGCGATCTCCAGCTCGATCAGCTCCTCCAGGTTCTCCGAGACGCCCTCGGCGATCCGCAGCATCACCGCGCGCCGCTCGTCACCGGTCAGCCCCGACCAGCAGCCGCTCCGGAACGCGGCCCGAGCGGCTGCGACGGCGGCGTCGACGTCGTCGGCGCCGCCCTTCGCGACCGTCGCGACGAGCTCCTCGTTGGCGGGGTTGCGAATCTCGTACGCGTCGGCGGCGTCGCGCCACTCGCCGCCGATGAACATCTTGTGGTGCTGGACGCCCACGGTCGCCATGCTCGTCTCCCGGATCGGTGGTCGCCGCGGCCGCGCGAGAGAGCGCGACGCGGCGGATCGCTCCGATTCTCGTCAGCGATCGACGGCACGCCATCTCACCGCCGAAGGGTTCGTGCCCCCCGTTGGGGCAGCACTCAGGCGGTGGCCCACTCGATCGGCCCGGCCACCAGCACATGGCTGCCGAGCGGCCGGCCGAGCACCCGCTGGACGTCACGGGTGGCGTCGAGCAGTGCCGGCAGCGAGACCCCGGTCTCGATCCCCATCTCGTGCAGCATCGAGACGAGGTCCTCGCTGGCGATGTTGCCGGTCGCCCCCGCCGGCACCGGGCAGCCGCCCAGCTCGCCGAAGCTCGACTCGAACGACGTGCAGCCCGCCTCCAGCGCCGCGAGCACGTTGGCCAGCCCCTGCCCGCGCGTGTTGTGGAAGTGCGCGGTCAGCTCCACGTTCGGCAGCGCCTGCCGCGCGGCCGCGAAGAAGGCGCGGACCTGCAGCGGGTTGGCCATCCCGGTCGTGTCGCCGAAGCCGACCTCGTCGGCCCCGGCGGCGGCCAGCCGCCCCGCGATCTCCAGGGTCCGCTCGCCCGGGACCACGCCCTCGTAGGGGCAGCCGAACGCGGTCGCCACCACGGCCTGGCAACGCAGCCCGGCGGCGTGGACCTGCGGCAGCATCCGCTCGATCGCGGCCAGCGAGTCGTCGACCGCGCTGTTGACGTTGCGGCGGTTGTGGGTCTCGCTGGCGCTGAGGAACAGGCAGATCTCGTGGAACCGGTCGCGCAGCTCCAGCGCTCGATCGAGCCCCCGCTGGTTGGGAACCAGGACGCTCAGGTGGACGTCGTCGGGGACGTCGATCGCCTGCAGCACAGCGACGCCGTCGTCCAGCTGCGGCAGCACGTCGGGCCGCACGAAGCTGGCCACCTCGATCCGCTGCAGACCGGTCCGGGCGAGCGCCTCGATCAAGCGCACCTTGTCGGCGGTGGCGATCCGCTCGGGCTCGTTCTGGAAGCCGTCGCGAGGCCCGACCTCACGGATCGTGACGGCGGCGGGCAGGGTCGTGTCGGCAGGCACGTCGGCGCTCCCGGGACGGCGTGGCGAGGCAGCCGTCGGCTGCACGGGAGCAATCTGCCGGCTGGCCAACGGCCGCTCGTCCTCCCTGTGGAGGAGATCGCTCCCCCGCTCGCGGTCAGGGGCCGTTCGAGGCCCGTTCTGGCGGCCGACGCTGGGGTAGCATCGGCCATCGGGACTGGGAGGCCCGTGCGAGCGTCGGCGCGCCGCGCTCGCGAGCGTTACAGGAGGAGACGGGTTTTGACCTCGGCAGCAGCCACGCCTGCAGCACCGGACATCGACCTGCGGGTGCGAGAGCTCACCGCCGCCACTCGTGGCCTGGTCGCGGCCGATCCACCGGACCCGGACCCCGACTCCGCCCGTCAGCTGATCGCAACCCTGACGACCACCACCGAGCAGATCAGCGCCGAGTTCCTCGCCGGCCGCCTGCGCCCCGACCGCGCCGCCGACCTCTGCGAGCTGCTGGTCGAGGTCGGCGAGCTGCAGTCCGACCTGCGCGAGCACACGCTCGGGTTGCGCTTCCAGACCCTCCACCGGATCCACGAGGCGCTGGCCCGGATCCGCCAGGCCCCCAGCTCGGCGGCGCTGATCGAAGCCGCCCCCGCCGAGCTGTGCGCGGCCTGCGGCTTCGACCGAGCGCTGATCTCGCGCGTGCGCGGGTCGACCTGGGTGCCGGACGTGCTGCATATCGCCGCGGGCGAGGACAGCGAGGTCAACGGGGAGCTGAAGCAGTTCCTCGACGGGATCGAGATCCCGCTGACGACCTCGATGCTCGAGGCCGAGCTGGTCCGCCGTCGGGCACCAGCGCTGATCCACGACGCGCAGGGCGAGGCACGGACCTTCCGGCCGCTGATCGAGCTGTCCGAGACCCGTGCCTACGTCGTCGCGCCGATCGTCACCACCGGACCGGTCATCGGCTTCCTGCACGCCGACGCCTACTGGTCCGGGCGGCCGCTGACCAGCTACGACCGCGACAACCTGCAGACGTTCGCCGAGGGCTTCGGCCTGATCTTCGAGCGAGCGGTCCTGGTCGAGCGGCTGGCGATGCAGCGCGAGCGGATCGGCGCGGTCTTCTCGTCGACCGAGTCGATGATCGCCGAGCTCTGCGAGCAGCAGGTCCAGCTGGCCCGCGAGGAGGTCGGGACCGACGCCCCCCAGACGTCGCCGGCGGCGATGCTGACCGCGCCCGAAGCCCGGATCCACGGGATCCTGACCCCGCGCGAGCGCGAGGTCCTCGGCCTGCTCGCCAGCGGGGCCACCAACGTCCAGATCGCCGATCAGCTGGTCGTCTCGGAGAGCACCGTGAAATCGCACGTCAAGCACATCCTGCGCAAGCTGCGGGCGTCGAACCGCGCCGAAGCGGTCTCGCGCTACCTGCGCCTGGCCCGCAACCAGCACCCGGTGGCATGACCGCCGTCGACGAGGAGGTCCCGCGCGCGTTCCCGGCGCCGTCGCGCAGCCCCGGCTGGCGGCGCCGCGAGAGCGAGCTGGTCACGCGGGTCACCACGATGCACCAGGCGGTCTCCGAAGCCCTCGGCGAGGCGTTGGCGGTGTCGGGCGTCGATCGCGACCGTCCGGGGCGCTCGGCCGAGATCGTCTCCGCCCTGACCTGGATCTGCATCGAGCGGCTGCGGCTGACCGCCGAGGCCGACCACGAGACGACCGCACGGCTCTGCGGTCTGGTCGCCGAGCTGCAGCAGCTGGCGCTCGAGCTCTACGAGCACGAGCTGAGCCTGCGGACCCGGCGCCTGGTCGACTGCTCGGCCGGGCTCTCGCGGCTTCGGTCGCTGCCGACCTCGGCCGATCTGATCGATCAGGTCTGCGAGGAGCTGGTCCGTCGCTGTGGCTTCGGCCGGGTCGTCCTCTCGCGGGTCGAGAACGGCATCTGGAAGCCGTGGATGGGCTACTTCAGCGACGAGCAGGAGTTCGAGTCCTGGTTCACCGACTGGGTCAACCAGGCGATCCCGCTCGACGAGGACACGCTCGAGGCGCAACTGCTGCGCGAGCGGCGCCCCGGGATCGTCTACGACACCGAGACGGCGACCGTCCACCGGCCGATCATCGTCGACGCCGGCCGGTCGCGGTCCTACGTCGCGGCCCCGGTGATGCCGGGCGGCACCGTGGTCGGCTTCCTGCACGCCGACTACCATCCGTCCGCCCGCCGCGTCGACGACGTCGACCGCGACGTCCTGTGGGCGTTCGCCGAGGGCTTCGGCCAGATCTACGAGCGCAGCGTGCTGCTGGAGCGCCTGCGGGCCCAGCGCGACCACGTGCGCGAGACGCTGGCCTCGACCGAGCGGATGATGGACGAGCTGTGCGACTCCGGGATCGACCTGGCGCAGCACCCGGATCCGGGGACGATCGTCACCCGCAGCGCCGTCTCGGCGCTGTCCTCCGACGCCGACGCCCTCAGCGAGCTGACGGCCCGCGAGCGCGAGGTGCTCGAGCTGATGGTCGTCGGTGCGACCAACGGCGCGATCGCGGAGCAGCTGGTGATCACCGAGGGGACCGTCAAGTCCCACGTCAAGCACATCCTCCGCAAGCTCGGGGCGGTCAACCGCTCGCAGGCGATCGCGCGCTACCTCGGGATCGCCCAGATCGGCCAGGACTGACCGCCCCGGTCAGGCCCCGGCGGCGCCGCCGGCTTCCAGCTCGCCGACGGCGCCGCGCAGGATCGGCAGCACGCGCAGCAGCTTGCGGACGGCGCCCTCGAAGCGGACCTCGCCCGCCAGGATCGCCATCGGCAGGTGGGTGCCCTGGTCGAGCATCCCGTCGAGATCGGCGGCCGTCAGGTACAGCCGGACCGTCGGCTCCTCGTCGAGGATCGCGCCCACGACGACCCGCGGCGGTTCGCGGTCGAGCAGCAACGCGACCGTCGCGTCAGGGACGTCGGTGACCTCGATCAGGGCGCGGACATCGGCCTGCGCCAGCCGCTCGGCGGCCTCCGGGTGCGTCAGGCCCGCGGCGACGCGCCGGGCGAAGATCCCGATCGGCCCGTCGACGCCGACCGGCGCCTCGTCGACCGGCGCCCGTTCGTCGGGCGTGCTGCACTCGCTCTCCACTGCGTCGGCTGGGTGCGGCGCGCGTCGCGCGTCTCCGAGACGTACCCATGGCGACCCCCAGCCCAGACTGTCGGTGGTCGCCATGGAAGGAAGTCTCCGTCTCGGTTCCGGCCGTGGTCGCGTCTACGCGGCCACGACCTGCTCGTCGGTTGGTGCGGGCTCCGGCGCGGCCAGCAGGCCCAGCTCCGACCGCCCCAGCAGATCGTACGCCTGGTCGGTCGTCAGCGGGTGGAACGGTCCGGCGCGTGCGTCACGGTACAGGCGCTCGAGGACGTGCCCGCGGCGGAACGCCTGACCGCCGACCAGCCGCAGCGCGGCGTCGGTCGCGCGGATCGCGTTCTCGGTCGAGGTGACCTTCGCCACGTCGAGCCAGGCCGTGCGCGCGATCGGGTCCCACTCGGCGTCGCGACCCTCGATCAGGATCTTGCCGGTCGCCTCGAGCGTGCGGGCCGCGGCCTGGGTCTCGAGCAGCAGCTTGCCGAGGCCGTACTGGACGAACCCGACGCCCTTCAGCGCCACGTCCTTGCCCTCCATCGTGGCGCCGAGCGTCTTCTTCTTGAGAATCTCGCGGCACTCCGTGTAGGCCTTCTCGGCCAGGCCCTGATAGACGCCGGCGAAGCTCATCGACGCCCACTCGAACTCGCCGAAGAGGCCCTGGCGGAAGTTGCCGCCGTAGGAGTCGGCCGGCGCGGCGACGTCATCGAAGATCACGGTGTGGGTGCCGGTCGCCCGCATCCCCATCGTGTCCCAGGTCTCCTTGATCGAGATCCCGGGCGTGTCCATCGGGAGGATGAAGACCGACTCGCGCGAGGCGTGCTCCAGGAAGTCCTCGGGCAGCTCGCCATCCGCGTCGGTGACCGTCGCGTTGAAGGCGACGATGTCGGCGCCCTGGCAGAGCGTCGCCCAGGTCTTCTTGCCGTTGATCCGCCAGCCGCCCCGGCCGTCGGGGATCGCGACCGTGTCGGCCAGGCCGGAAAGCCCGGCGCGATCCTCGCTGAACGGGCCGCAGACGATCTTGCGCTCGTTCACGACCTGCGAGAAGACCCGCTCCTTGGCGGCGTCGTCGAGCAGCCCGCGGAAGATGCCGATCATCGTCTGGTGCATGTTGAACGCCAGCGCGGCCCCGGGGTCGCCCTTGGCGAGCTCCTTCGAGACGAGCGTCGTGGTCCAGATGTCGGCGCCGAGCCCGCCGTACTCCTTCGGCACGGCCAGCGCCGGGAGGTTCGCCTCCTTGTACAGCGGGACGAGCTCCTTCGGGAACCGGTTGTCGGCGTCCGCCTGCGGCCCGACCGCCGCGAACTCCTTGGCGAGCTCCCGCGCCCGCTCGATCACGTCGGCCTGCTCGGCCTCCGTCATCACCACGTCATGCTTGCCCATGCTCGATGTCACTCCCCGTGTGGACGTTGATGAACCGACCCTAGATCCGGCTCCACGGCCGGAAATCCCGCCTAGGGGGACTCTGCCCCCTCCGATGGGGTGAGGCCGCTCGCGGCGGCTCCGGCCGCCCCTCACTCGGTGTCGAGCCCACGCGGGAAGTACCCGCGATCGTCGCGCTCCGGCGTCCGCGCCCAGGGCTGCGCGGAGTCGGTCCACGCCTCCAGCTCGGGCACCAGCCAGGAGCCGTCGTCGAGGGTCCCGGCCTTGATCCAGGCGACCTCGTCGGCGTCAGCCAGGATCGACATGATCGGCGACCCGCAGTTGGGACAGAAATGCCGATGGGCTGGCTGGCCGCGGTCGCTCCCGATCGTGTCGAAGACCTTCGTCTCCCCGGTCACGTGGAGGTCCTCGACCGCCACCCCGGCGATGATCGAGTACGCCGACGCCGTCTGCCGCTGGCAGTCCCTGCAATGGCAGATGGCGGTCATGATCGGCTCCTCGGAGTCGACCGTGTAGCGGATGCTGCCGCAGAGGCAGCGACCGTCGAGCTTGCCCATGTTCTCTCTCCTGCCGTGGGAACCGATTACATCCGGAAGATCGGCTGACGACGTGGGCCGAGCGGCGCATTGGCGCACGTCGACAGCGCCAGCCCCAGCACGTCGCGGGTCGACCCCGGCGCGATGACGCCGTCGTCCCACAGCCGCGCGCTGGAGTAGTAGGGGTGCCCCTGGGTCTCGAACTGCTCGCGGATCTCCCGCTTGCGCGCCTCGACCTTCTCGGGGTCGGTCTCCTTGCCGACGGTCGCCAGCACGTTCGCCGCCTGGTCGCCGCCCATCACCGAGATCCGCGCGTTCGGCCACATCCACAGGAAGCGCGGGAAGTACGGCCGTCCCGACATCCCGTAGTTGCCGGCGCCGAACGAGCCGCCGACGATCACCGTCAGCCGCGGCACGCGGGTCGTCGAGACGGCCGAGATCAGCTTCGCGCCGTCCTTGGCGATCCCGCCGGCCTCGGCGTCGCGGCCGACCATGAAGCCGGTGATGTTCTGGAGGAAGACCAGCGGGATCCCGCGCTGGTCGCACATCTCGATGAAGTGCGCGCCTTTGAGCGCGCTCGAGCTGAAGATCACGCCTTGGTTGGCGAGGATCCCGACCTGGTGCCCGTGCAGGTGCGCCAGGCCGCAGACGAGGGTCGTGCCGTAGCCGGCCTTGAACTCGTGGAAGCGGCTGCCGTCGACGATCCGGGCGATGATCTCGCGCGGGTCGTAGGGCGTCCGCAGGTCCGCCGGGACGGCGCCGGTCAGCTCGGCCGGGTCGACCGCCGGCGGCTCCGGCGTCCGCGTCCGCCACGGGACCGGGCCCTTCTCCGGCAGGCTCGCGACGATCGAGCGGACGATCGCCAGCGCGTCGCCGTCGTCGGCCGCCAGGTGGTCGGCGACCCCCGAGCGCTTGGTGTGCAGCTCACCGCCGCCCAGCTCCTCGGCCGTGACCTCCTCGCCGGTCGCCGCCTTCACCAGCGGCGGTCCGCCGAGGAAGATCGTGCCCTGCTCCTTGACGATCACCGACTCGTCGCACATCGCCGGCACGTAGGCGCCGCCGGCGGTGCAGGACCCGAGCACGGCGGCGATCTGCGGGATCCCCTCGGCCGACAGGTTGGCCTGGTTGTAGAAGCTCTGGCCGAAGCCGCGGACGTCGGGGAACAGCTCGTCCTGCAGCGGCAGGTAGCCGCCGCCCGAATCGACGAGGTAGACGCACGGCAGCCGGTTCTGGAGCGCGATCTCCTGGGCCCGGGTGTGCTTGCGGGCCGTCATCGGGAAGTACGACCCGCCCTTGACGGTGGCGTCGTTGCAGACGATCAGCACCTCGCGACCGGAGACCCGGCCGATCCCGGTGATGATCCCCGCGCCCGGTGCCTGGTCGTCGTACATCCCGTGGGCGGCCAGCGGCGACAGCTCCAGGAACGGCGACCCGCGATCCAGCAGCCGGTCGACGCGCTCGCGCGGAAGCAGCTTGCCGCGGGCGACGTGGCGCTCGGCCGCCCGCGGACCGCCGCCGGCGCGGACCCGCTGCAGCTGCGACCGCAGATCGGCGTCGAGCTGGGCGTGGGCGCCGGCGTTGGCGCGGAACCCGTCGCTGGACGGGTCGGCGTGGCTGCGCAGGACGACGCTCATGCCGTTGCCTCCAGCTCGACCAGCGCCTGGCCCTGGCGGACGCTGTCGCCGACCGCGATCTGCACGTCGACGACCGTCGCGGCCATCGGCGCGACCAGCGTGATCTCCATCTTCATCGACTCCAGCACGACCAGCACGTCACCCTCCTCGACCTCGGCGCCGCCGCTGGTGCGGACGGCGATCACGGTTCCCGGCATCGGCGCCTCGAGCGAGCCTTCGCCAGCCGCGTCGGCACCCTCGACCACCGGCTCGCGGACGGTCAGCGCGAACGCGTCGGCGCCCGCCGCCAGCCACCGGCGACCGTCGAGGAGCACGTGGTCCCAGCGCCGCCCGCGGCCGTCGGTGACCACGCGCGTGCGGTGCGGCGCAAGCACCGTCGCCGAGACGTTGACGCGCTCGCCGTCGAGCTCGACCAGCGCACCGGTTGCCGGGCCATCGACCCGCACGACCTGCGGCTCGTCCCGGCCGACGGCCTGCAGCTCCCAGCTGACCGGTGCGCGACCGTCAATCCGCCACGAGACCAGCGTGTCCCAGGGGTCGTGGCCGTCGCCGGCGCGATCCAGCTCCAGGGTTCCGATCATCGCCAGCGCGATCGCGGCCTGGCGGGCCTCGGCGTCCGGTGGCAACGCGTCCGCCGCGTCGCGCTCGATCAGGCCCGTGTCGAGCTCGCCGCGGACCACCTCGGGGACCGCCAGCAGCCGGGTCAGGAAGCCCGCGTTGGTGGTCACGCCGAGCACGCGCAGGTCCTCGAGCGCCCCGCTCAGTCGGCCGAGCGCCTGCTCGCGGTCGCCGCCGTGGGCGATCACCTTCGCCAGCAGCGAGTCGTAGTGCGGCGTCACCGCACTGCCTGCGGCGAACCCGCTGTCGACTCGCACGCCGGGGCCGGTCGGCGCCTGCCAGAGCCCGATCGCGCCGGTCGCCGGCAGGAAGCCGTTGGCAGGGTCCTCGGCGCAGAGACGGACCTCGATCGCCCAGCCGTCGAGCCGCACGTCCTGCTGCCCGAACGCCAACGGTCGGCCAGCGGCCACGAGCAGCTGCTGCTCGACCAGGTCCAGGCCGGTCACCAGCTCGGTCACCGGGTGCTCGACCTGCAGCCGCGCGTTGACCTCGAGGAAGAAGAACTGGTCGGGGTCGTCGGCCGAGACGATGAACTCGGCGGTCCCGGCGCCGACGTAGCCGGCCTCGCGCGCCAGCCGCACCGCCGCGGCACCGAGCCGCTCGCGCATCTCCGGCGAGACGGTCGGCGACGGGCTCTCCTCGACGACCTTCTGGTGGCGCCGCTGAAGGCTGCATTCGCGCTCGCCCAGGTGGACCGCGTTGCCGTGGGCGTCGGCCAGCAGCTGGACCTCGATGTGGCGGGCCCGCTCGACGTAGCGCTCCACGAGCAGCGCGTCGTCGCCGAAGCCGGCACGCGCCTCGCGACGGGCGGCCTCCAGCGCGGCGGGCAGCGCCGCGCGCTCGCGGACGATCCGCATCCCGCGGCCGCCACCGCCGGCGGCCGCCTTCACCATCAGCGGGAACGCCTGCGGGTGCTCGTCGGCGAATGCCAGCAGCTCGTCGTCGGTCAGTTCGGGGCGCTGCAGGCCCGGCAGCACCGGCACGTCGGCCGCCTCCGCCGCGAGCTTCGCCCGAACCTTGTCGCCGAGCGCCTCCATCGCCTCGGGCGGCGGGCCGATGAAGACGATCCCGCGCGCCGCGCAGGCGCGCGCGAACGCGGGGTTCTCCGACAGGAAGCCGTAGCCGGGGTGGATCGCGTCGGCGCCACTGGCCGCCGCCGCGTCGAGCACCCGCTCGATCGACAGGTACGACTCGGCGGCAGGAGCCGGCCCCAGCCGCACCGCCTCGTCGGCCTCGGCCACGTGGACCGCGCCGGCGTCGGCGTCGGAGTAGACCGCGACCGAGCGGATCCCCAACTCGCGCAGGGTCCGGATCACGCGCACGGCGATCTCGCCGCGGTTGGCGATCAGGACCGTCGAGAACATCGGGCGCCCGTCGCTCACGAGTGCCCGACGCCGGTCGGCGCCCCTCCGAACCGCGGCGCACGGCGCTCGAGGAACGCCCGCAGCCCCTCGGCGAAGTCGGCCGATGCCGCCCCGTCCGCCAGCGACCGGATCTCGTCCTCGAGCTGCCGCTCCAGCAGCGCGTCGCCGGTCTGGCGCAGCAGCCGCTTGGTCGCGGCGTGGGCCTCGCGCGGGCCTGCGGCCAGCCGCAGCGCCAGCGCCTGGACCTCGGTCGCCAACGCGTCGTCGCCGGCGACGCGCGACACGATGCCGGCCTCGAGCGCCGCGGCGGCGTCGAGCGTGGCGTCGCTCAGGTACAGGTCGAGCGCCCGCCGGTAGCCCATGTCGCGGGCCAGGAAGTAGGTCCCTCCGGCGTCGGGGCTGAGGCCCAGGCGGCGGTAGGCGACGGTCACGGTCGTGCCGGGGTCGGCGACGACGATGTCGTGGGCGGCCATCAGCCCGATCCCGCCACCCGCGACCGGACCGTGGACGGCGGCGATCGTGACCTTCGGCGAGCGGTGGATCGCGGCCACCAGCGGGTTGACGTCGGTCCCGACCTTGCGGATGTAGTCGTGGACCCCCTCGCCGAGCTCGGCGAAGGTCTTGACCGCGCCGCCGACGCACCACGACAGCCCCTCGGCCGCGGTCAGGATCACCCCGACGTCGCGACGAGCGCCGGCCTGCTCGACGCAGCGGCGCAGGTCATCGGCCATCCGGGCGTCGATCGCGTTGACGCCAGCCGGGTCGGCGAGGGTGATCGTCGCGACGCCATCGGCGACCTCGAGCCGGGCCCGCGGGACGTCCTGCTCGTCGGACACCGTCACGCTCCCAGCAGCTCGCGGGCGATGATCACGCGCCGGATCTCGTTGGTCCCGGCGCCGATCTGGAGCAGCTTGCCGGCGCGGTAGAGCCGGTTCACCTCCATCTCCCAGATGTAGCCGGCGCCACCGTGGATCTGGAGCGCGTTGTCGGCGACCCGCATGATCATCAGACCCGCCTGCAGGACCAGCGCCGCCGAGCGCTTGTGGACCCGGCTGCGAGCGGCGCCGTGCTCGATCGCGCTGACCTCGCGACCGACGTCGTAGCAGAAGCTCCGCAGCACCTCGACCTCGGTGTAGATGTCGGCGAGCATCCCCTGGACCAGCTGGAACTCGCCGATCGCCCTGCCGAACTGCTTGCGCGAGCGGGCGTAGTCGACGGCCAGCTCGAGCGCCCGCTCGGCCATCCCGAGGATCATGAACGACAGCCCGATCCGCTCCAGGTCGAGGCCGCTCATCACGACCTTGACGCCCTCGTTCTCGCTCCCGACCAGGTTGGCTGCCGGGACCCGGCAGCCGTCGAGGACGATCTCGGCGGTCTGGGTGCCGCGCATGCCCATCTTCACGAGCTTCTGGGCCACCTGGAAGCCGGGGGTGGCGGTCTCGACGACGAACGCCGAGATCCCCTTCGCCCCCAGCTCCGGCGCGGTCTTGGCGTAGACCAGGGCGACGTCCGCCATCGGCCCGTTGGTGATGAAGATCTTGGTCCCGTCGAGGACGTAGTCGTCGCCGTCGCGGCGGGCCGTCGTCGCCATCCCGCCGAGCGCGTCGGAGCCGGCGCCCGGCTCGGTCAGGCACAGGCAGCCGACGAGCGAGCCGTCGCACATCCCCGGCAGGTAGCGCTGTCGCAGCTCCTCGCCCGCGTTGTGGAGGATGTTGTTCAGGCAGAGGTTCTCGTGGGCGAGGATCCCGAGCGAGATCGACGGGTTCCAGCGTGCGACCGCCTGCAGGACCAGGCCCGAGGCGAAGAAGTCCAGCTCGGCCCCGCCGAGCTCGGTCGGCGCGGTCACGCCCAGGTAGCCGCTGGCCCCGAGCTTCGGGAACGCGTCCGGCGGCCACCACTCCTCGTCGTCCATCCGCTCCTGGTGCGCGAACAGCTCGGACTGCGCGAAGCGGTCGACCTGCTCCAGGATCTCGCGGTGCTCGTCGCTCAGGCCGAACGACTGGCGGCTCTCGGTGATGACGGCGGACATGCGGTGGCTGGCCCCTCTCCTCGTCGCCCTCGTGCGACGGGCGTCGCACCTCGGGACATCGACCCTAGGCCGGCGCCAACCGCCGCTCGTCACCCCTTCGCAGGGTTCTCCTCACCGATCGGGGGAGTCCGGCCGCCGTCCGGCCGGCACTTGACCGACGCGAACCGTCGGCCGCCTCTCGAAAGGGTGAGCTTGCTGCTCCGGACGGAAGAACATGGCGCATCGACACTCGCGCGGCAGCCAAGATCGGCGCCTGTCGCGGCACCGGGAGCGTCGCGGCGGTCCGGACCACCACGAGGGGAGAGCCATGACCACCACCGCCACCGTCGCCGGCACCACGATCGCCGACTTCGCGTTCCGCGCCGCCGCGGCCTACGGCGACCGCCCGGCCGCCCGCCACCAGACGGCGCCCGGCGCGTGGAGCGACATCAGCTACGCCGACCTTGCGGGCCAGGCGATCGAGCTCGGGCTCGGGCTGATCGAGCTCGGGCTCGAGCACGGCGACCGGGTCGCCGTGCTGGGCAACACCCGTCCGCTGTGGTCGGTCGCGCACCTGGGCCTGACCGCGACCGGGGCGGTGCACGTCTCGGTCTACCCGACCAACGCGCCGGAGGAGTGCGCCTGGGTCGTCGGCGACTCCGGCTCCCGCGGGATCATCTGCGAGGACGCCGACCAGGTGGCGAAGATCCAGCAGGTCCGCGACCAGCTGCCGGACCTGGAGTGGATCGTGGTCCTCGACGGCGAGGCCGACGGCGCGATCCCGCTGGCCGAGGTCCGCCGTCGCGGCCGTGACCGCGACGAGCAGGAGCTGCGCGACCGCGCTGCCGCCGTCGTTCCCGAGGACGCGTACATGTTCATGTACACCTCGGGCACCACCGGCCCGCCGAAGGGCTGCGTGCTGTCGCACGGCAACTACCGCTTCATCCTCGACGCCGCCGACGAGCTGTCGGGCATCGACCGCGACAGCGTCATGTATCTGTTCCTGCCGCTGGCGCACGCCTTCGCGCTGCTCTTCCAGTTGATCGTGCTCGATCACGGGGCGGTGCTCGTCTACTGGGGCGGCGACACGGCGAAGCTCGTCCCCGAGCTGGCGCAGACCCGACCGACCCACCTGCCGTCGGTTCCGCGGATCTTCGAGAAGATCTACTCCGCCGCCGTCGGCAGCAAGGAGCCGGAGGTCCGCGAGCAGCTGCTCGCCGCCGCCCGCCTGGGGTTCGAGGTCCGCGAGCGCCAGCACCGCGGCGAACCGATCCCGGACGAGATGCGAGCCCGCTTCGAAGCCGCCGACGACGCCGTCTTCGCCAAGGTCCGCGCGCTCTTCGGCGGCGACCTCCAGCGAGCGATCAGCGGCGGTGCCCCGCTGTCGCAGGAGATCGCCGAGTTCTTCTGGGGCTGCGGCATCCTGATCACCGAGGGCTTCGGGATGACCGAGACGTCGACCGCGGCGGCGATGAACACCCCGGAGCACCACCGCTTCGGGACCGTCGGCCGTTCGCTGCCGGGCCAGGAGGCGCGGATCGCCGCCGACGGCGAGCTGCTGCTGCGCGGACCGAACATCTTCCAGGGCTACCACGGCCTGCCGGACGCGACCCGTGAGGCGATCGACGACGGCTGGCTCCACACCGGCGACCTCGGCGCGATCGACGACGACGGCTACATCTCGATCGTCGGCCGCAAGAAGGACATCATCATCACCGCCGGCGGCAAGAACCTGACCCCCGCCAACTTCGAGAACGACCTCAAGCGCTCGAAGTGGATCAGCCAGGCGGTGATGCACGGCGACCGCCGGCCGTTCCCGATCGCGCTGGTGACCCTCGACCCCGAGACGATCGTCGCCTGGGCGCAGGAGCAGGGGCTGCCGACCGGCATCGCGGAGCTGGCCGGGCACGAGCAGGTCCGGGCCCTGATCCAGGCCGAGGTCGACCGCGCCAACGCCAGGCTGGCGCGCGTCGAGCAGGTCAAGCGGTTCGCCGTCCTCCCCCGTGACCTGTCGCAGGAGAGCGGCGAGCTGACCCCGACGCTGAAGGTCAAGCGCAAGGTCGTCGACGAGCACTTCGCAGCCGAGATCGAGGCGCTCTACGCCTGAGCCGCCGCGGGTCGAGGGCGGTCCGCTGGGCCTTCGACCCGGATGGAGGAGACAAGCTCCCCCCTGAGGGGATTTCCGACCGTGGCATCCCGCCTACTGTCGGTGCAAGAGAGCGATGCCGGGCCACCGGCGGGGAGGCGAGGACCGTGTTCCACGACGAGATCAACCCGGGCGCGTCGATCGACGATGTCGCCGGCGACGCCCACGTGCCGTTCGCTTCGATCCCCGAGGCGATCGCCGAGCTGCGAGCCGGCCGGATGATCGTGGTCTGCGACGACGAGGATCGCGAGAACGAGGGCGACCTGACGATCGCGGCCGAGTTCGCGACGCCCGAGGCGATCAACTTCATGGCGACCCATGGCCGGGGCCTGATCTGCCTGGCGCTGACGCCCGAGCGCTGCCTCGAGATGGAGCTGCGCCCGATGGCGAACCGCAACGAGGCCCCGCACGGAACCGCGTTCACGGTCTCGGTCGAGGCTCGTGAGGGCGTCACGACCGGGATCTCCGCCGCCGACCGCGCCCGTACGATCGCCGTCGCGATCGACCGCGACGCGGGCCCCGGCGACCTGGTCTCGCCGGGCCACATGTTCCCGCTGACCGCCCGGGCCGGCGGCGTCCTCGAGCGGCGCGGCCAGACCGAGGCGGCCGTCGACCTGGCGCGGCTGGCCGGCCTGACGCCGGCCGGCGTGATCTGCGAGGTGATGAACGACGACGGCACGATGGCCCGGGTTCCCGACCTGACGGGCTTCTGCGAGGCCCACGGGCTGAAGATGGTCTCGGTCGCCGCCCTGGCGCGCTATCGCCGTCGCGAGGAGCAGCACGTGCGGCGGGTCGTCGGCACCCGGATGCCGACCGGCGTCGGGCCGTTTCAGATCGTCGGCTACCGCGGCCTCGACGGCCGCCAGGAGCACGTCGCGCTGGTCCACGGCGACGTCGGAGGCCTCGACGAGGTCCCGGTCCACGTCCACCGCGCCGACGTGCTCGGCGACGTCTTCGCGATCGCCGACGGCCACAGCGAGGTCAACGCGGCGATGCGCTGGATCCAGGACGAGGGCGCCGGGGTGCTGCTCTACCTGGCCGGCGAGGACCGGCTCGACACGCTGGTCCGGCGTCTCGCCGGCAGCAGCCGCCCGGCGGGGCCGGACTTCGCCGTCGCCGGCGAGGTGCTGGCCGACCTCGGCCTCTGGTCGGTGCAGCTGATGGAGGCCGATCGCGCGGCGCTCGAGGAGCTGTCCGAGCACGGCATCCGCGCCACCGTCCGTCACCGCCGCGAGCACGCCAGCGACCGCGCACCGCTCGTCGGCGGCATGGTCCCGACCGCCTGAGAGCAGGAGCAACGACCCGTGAGCACCCCAGCCGACGTCATCACCCCGACCAGCTTCGCCGACGCCATGGCCGACCTGCCGGCCGGCGTGGCGGTCATCACCACCCGCGGGCCCGACGGGCCGATGGGGCTGACGGTGACCTCGATGGGCCCCTTCACCGCCGAGCCGCCGTCGCTGATGGTCTCGGTCTCCCATGGCTCGCGCTCGTGCGACCCGCTGCTCGGCTGCGAGCAGTTCGGCGTCCACCTGCTGGCGCGCGACCAGGAGCAGGTGGCGATGGCCTTCGTGCGCAAGGACGACGACAAGTTCGCCGGACTGTCGTGGGCCTGGGATGGCGACGTGCCGCGGCTCGACGGCGCACTCGCCTACCTGCGCTGTCACCGCGACACCGCCTTCACGCACCACGACCACACGCTCCTGATCGGGGCGATCGTGGCGATCGACCGCATCGCCGACCAGCACGCGGCGCCGTTGCTCTACCACCGCCGCAAGTTCTGCTGGAGCCTGCAGGACGACGGCACCAGCACCGGCGGCTGACTCCACGGCGGGGTCGGGCGGCGGTCGCTGCTGCGACCGCCGCCCGGCGTCAGGGCCGCGTGCCGTCGTAGGTCGGCCGCGTCCCGTTCCAGTTGCCGTCGCCGGCGCGCTTGAGCCCCGGATGGCCGGCCTGCTCGTAGAGCCCGTCGGGATCGTAGACCTGGGTGTCCTCGTACGGCCAGGGCTGCGCCAGCTTGTCCGTCTGGCCGGTGAACCGCAGCGTCCCCATCCCGATCAGGCAGATCACGTAGGCGATCGCGATGATCGACCAGGCGGCGGCGAACTCGGTCGTCCGCGGGAAGCGGGCGAAGCTGCGGATTCGGCGGGCGATCCGGCGCTGCGGGGTCCGGCCCTGGGCGTCGCGGTAGAACAGCAGGCAGGTCGCCATCATCGTCAGCTCGAACAGCAGCGGCTCCCACAGCAGCTGCGCCTGCGACGTGTCGCCGCCGTCGATCAGCGGCCCCGGCGCCTGGCTGAAGATGAACGCCTCGGTGACCGTCCCGGTGCGGAAGCCGGCCAGGTCGATCGCGAAGGTGACGCACTTGCAGACGATCAGCAGGCTGATCAGCCGGTGACGCTGGATCCACGATCCGGGACCCTTGCGGCGCTCTGCTCGCGCCTGCAGCCGCCGCCAGATCCAGTGGGTCAGCAACGCCGGGTAGACGAGCCAGACCATGTAGAGCGGGAAGAAGAAGACCGGCTCGAAGGTCGGCGCCAGGTCCGACCAGAACGGGATCGTCCCGTGCGGGATGTGCAGGAACCGCGGGTCGGTCGGGAAGTACCCGAGCCAGTTGTAGAACGGGTCGAAGAAGTACATCCCGCCCGCGGCGAACGTCACCAGCAGGCCGTTGTGCATCTGCCGCGACTTCCACGAGCGCCAGCCGAAGATCCCGAGCAGGATCGCCGCGCCTCCGAAGCCGACCACCTGCCACAGCTGCGGCCAGTAGTCGAAGCCGAGGAACGGCTCGTTCGCACGCGGGTTGCCGTTGACCCAATGGGTCCCGATCGGGTTCGGGTCGCGCAGCGCGCCGGGGCCGGTCTCGGCCACGGCCAGCATCGCGCCCAGGATCGTCGCGAAGACGCCGAAGGCGACGGCCAGCCAGCGTCGCGACGGGGCTGGCTGGTCGGGATCGCCGGCGGCCAGCGCCGCCGGCGGCGCGACCGTGCCGCCGATCGGCGGCACGGTCGCGGTGTCGATCGTGCTCATGCTCCGGCTCAGACGACCGCGGCGTCCTTCTCTGCCACGAGGTCGCGGTAGAGCGGGAACAGCGGCTTGGTGATCGGGACCAGCTTCAGGATCTTGCTGACGGGGCCTCGCGCCTTGACCTTGCCCTTGGCCAGCCCGACCGCCAGGTTGTACTCGCCGCGCCAGTACTTGTCGGCGATGTCGGCCGGCATCCACAGCTTGACGTCGGCGTCGGCATCGTCGCCGCCGTCGATCACCTCCATCGGCTCCGTCATCCGGATCGTCAGCGAGCTGTCGGGATCGGTGTAGTAGACCTGCATCACGACGTTCGCCGCGGCGAGCTTCGGGCCCGCCTCCGGGTGCTCGCTCGCCTGGCGGAAGACGCCGCCGACGTACTGGTAGACCTCGTCGGCGTCCTTGAAGAAGGCCATCTCTCGCTCCTCGTCCGTGTGGTGGTCGGTAGACCGTCGCGGACGCGGCTCGGCCCACGGCGATCTCCTGCGAGCAGACTCCCCCGCGGGCCTCTGGCGCGGCATCTCTCGCCAGGGGGAGATCCGTCCACCGAACGATCCGTGGCCGCCGGGACCGCCGCGATCGCTGCCCCCATCGGGGGAGGGCCTTCCTCCGATCCGAGGAGGCTCGCCGCCTCGAGGGCGTGCGAGCCTGACCACGTCGGTGCCGGCTGCGCTCGTCGGAGGACGGGCGCCGCCGGTCGGAGAGTGGAGATCGCCGCCAGCGCGGCGGGGAGGAGTGATGCTCGTGCAACGGGACACGGTCGAGCCACAGGAGTTCATCCGGCTGCTCGAGGAGTTCTTCGCCAGCGCCGCGCGGCAGCCGGAGCTCGCCGAGCGGATGTCGTTCGCCCGGACCACGGTCGCGCTGCACCTGACGGACGCGCCCGACGGGACGGGCTGCACGTTGCACCTCGCCGGCACGCCGATCGACGCGACATCCGGGATCGACAGCGGGGCCGAGATCCACCTGTACGCGCCGACCGCGCTCTGGCTCGACCTGCTGGCCGACCGCCTGCCGCTGCCGATCGCGGTCGCTCAGGGCAAGGTCGACTACAGCGGGCCGGTCCGCAAGTTCCTGCGGGTGGCGCCGATCCTCAAGGGCTTCGACTTCGACGTCTGGCGCGGCAACGTCGGCCACGCGGCGCGTGCCGAGGTCCCGAACCCGGGCCTGGCCGCGGCGGCCGGCACCGCGACGTCGAACGGCGCGTCCGCACAGTCCCGCGCTCCCGCGGCCGGCCTCTGAGTTTCGGGCAGCCAACCGCCCAGGCAGCATCCGCGCGGCGGCCCTCGGGCCGCCGCTTCGCGTTCGCCTGCGTCAGATCGCCTCGACCGGCTGCGGCGTCGTGCTGCGCCACGCCGGCGGGCGCCCACCCGGCCAGTAGCCGAGCGCCAGGACCCCGATGCTGCCGACCCAGGCGGCGACCATCGCGTCGCCGATCGGCAGCAGCACGAACGAGCCTGCACCGGCCACGCCCCAGTACCCCAGGAAGCGCGACAGCAGCCCAACCCGCATCGCCGCGGTCGCCAGCAGCGCCAGCCAGACGGCGAAGACGATCCGGCTGAGGCCGTCGGCGACGCTCGCCACGCGCATCGCCCCGGAGTCGTCGATCAGCTGCTTCGCCCGCGGCGTCGTGCGGGCGCCCGAGGCCATGAAGAGGTCGGCGACGTGCTGGAGGGCCGCGAAGCCGAAGATCGTGGCTGCGGCGACGAGGCCGGGTCCGAGGACGGTCAGCCACAGCAGGTACGGCCGCGCGACCGCCGCGTCGCGGGTCCGAACCAGCGACCACAGGTAGAGCCCGACGAGGGCGACCAGCACCAGTCCGAGCACCCGCAGGCTCGCCGAGCCGGTGTGGGTGCCGGCGTGCTCGTGGAAGTCGGCCAGGTGACGGGCTCGATCGATCGGCTCGTCGGTGAAGCCGGGGCCGGTCGGCCGCGCCGAGCCGCTGGTCGCGGCGCTGGCGAGCATCACCGCTCCGAGCATCGCCGCGACGCTGGCGATCCCGGCCACGCCGACCAACCGCCCCCGTCGCCGCTCGCGGGCGAGCACTGCCTCGTCCTCGTCGCTACTTCCCACGCTCCGCGTCCAATCCGCTGGTGTCGCTCCGGATCCGCGGGTACGTGCCCGTGAACTCCTGGTCAGCGTAGGGCAGCGAACCCGGCCTGCGGTAGGGGTTGGTCGACTCGTGGATCAGGTCCTTGACGATCCCCTGGTCCAGCAGCGGCGCGACGAGCGCTCGCAGCTCCGGCGTCCAGTTGGCCAGCGTCCGGTCGCTGATCGGGCACAGGCAGCGGCCGACCGTGCCCCACTTGTCGAACATCGCGGCGGTGCCGAAGTTCGACAGCAGGCCGGCGATGTCGCGGTTGTAGGGCTTCAGGTAGTCCAGCGCCGGGTTCGCCTCGCGCAGCATCGCCTCGAGCCGCGGGACGGTGCCGGTCGCGTCGACCGTGAACGTCCGCAGGCTCGCCAGCGCCGGGTTGGCGGCGCGGAACAGCGCCGGCAACTCGTCGGTCAGCTTGCGGGCACGGGTGGCGGTCGGTGCCAGCTCGGCCAGCACCGGGCGCAGCGTCTGCAGCGACGTCCGCAGATCCTCGACCACTGGCGTCGCCGTTCCCGAGAAGCCCGTCAGCTTGCGGACGCTGGTGCGCGCCTGGCGCAGCGTCGGCGGCAGCGACTCGAAGGTCTCCTTGACGGCGCCGTCGCGGGCGGCGACCGCCTCGGCCGTCGTCTTGGCGGTCCGGACCAGCGACTGAAGGTCGCCGCTGCGATCGCTGATCGCCTGCATCACCGTGCCGGTGTTGCGGACGATCGCCGTGATCTGGCCGCGCTGGTCGTTGAGCACGTCGAGCAGCTTGCTGCCGTCCTCGGCCAGCGGCGGGACGCGGTCGAAGAGGTCGTTGAGATCCTCGGCGCGGCCCGCGACGCTCCCGCCCGCGGTCTGCAGGTTGCGGCTGACGTCGCGCCGCGTCCGCGCGTCGAGCGAGTTGAGGACGCGGTCGATCGGGACCGCCTCGCGCTGGCGGGCGACGGCCAGCGTGCCGCCGTCGGGCACGCCGCCGGACTTCGGGTCGCCGGGCGTGATCTCGACGTAGTTCTCGCCGACCAGGGTCTTCTGGCGAACCAGGATCTTCGCGTTGCGGTAGATCGGCGCGTACTTCTTGTCGAGCTCCAGGTCGACGCGGATCCGATCGCCGTCGTTCTCGATCGTGCCGACCGAGCCGATCTTGACCCCGGCCGCACGGACGTCGGCGTGCTTCAGCAGCTGCTGCGAGTCCGAGAGGACCGCCGTCACCCGGTACGGGTCCTCCGTCAGCGGCAGTCGGCCGCCGGCTGTCGTGTAGAAGTAGGCCAAGATCGCCAGTCCGCCTGCCACCAGGGTCAGGAGGACGAGCGCCTTGCCGCCGAGCCGGGTGTTCTTCATCGGGCGCTCTCCTTGCTCTCCGCGTCGTCGCGCGACGGCAGCCGCTTGGTCTGCGGCCCGTTGGCCCGGTACGCGGCCTCCGGGTCCTTGAAGCACGGCGGCGCGATTCGCCAGTCCGGGTCCTTGAGCAGCTCGAGCGGCGTGTGGAAGTCCACGATCACCGAGGCCCGGGCGTCGGGGACATAGCCTCCATCGCCGAACTTGAGCAGCGAGTTGAGCCGGTTCAGGAACGTGCTGACCAGCGGCAGGCACGGCTGCAGCAGCGTCGTCCCGTGGTCGAGCTGCTTGGCCTGCTTCGCCAGCGGAGCGAGCGCTCGCTCGCCGGTCGCCGCCGTGTTGGGCAGCTCCTGCGCCAACGGCACCAGGCTCCGCATCGCCGGTCGCAGCGAGCGGATCGCCGGGGTCGCGTCCTTCGAGAACGCGCTCAGGCTGTCGAGCCCCGACGGCAGCGCCTTGGCGACGGGGCGCAGCGACCGCAGCGCGGAGTCGAGCGTCGTCTCGGTCCGGCGGACGTTGGCGAAGGTCGTGCGCAGCTCGCCGAGGGTGCCGGGCAGCTGGCCGATCGTCGCCGACAGCGACCGGTCGTGCTGGGCCAGCGTCGCGAGCGTCTTGCTGCCCTGGTCGACGAAGCCGGCGAGCTGCCGGTCGCGCGTCGCGAGGACCTCGGTCACGTTGCCGAAGTTGTGGACCAGGCGGGCGAGGCTCGCGCGGCGGCCGTTGAGCGTGTCGCCGAGCTGGGTCGCGACCTCGAGGAACGGCCCGAGCTGCGCGAACGCCTGGCGCATCCGCTCGCCCCGATCGTCGGTGCCCCGGGCCAGCTGGGTCAGCAGCGTCGCCAGCCGCGGCCGCGTGTCCTCGTCGAGCACGTTCAGGACCCGGCCGACCTCGACCATCGACTTGGTGCGGGTGGCCGGCAGGGTCGCGCTGGCCTGCAGGACGGGGGCGCTCTTGGTCCCGCGGCTGACGATGTCGACGTACATGTCCTCCAGCGCGGTCACCGGCCGGATCACGACCTTGGCGTTGGTGTGCAGCGGCGCGTACTTCTTCTCGACCTTCAGGACCAGGACCGGATGGCCGTGCTCCAGCCGCGAATCGGCGATGCTGCCGGCCTTGACCCCGGCGATCCGCAGCTCGTGGCGTCCGGGGACCACGCCCTCGACGTTGTCGAAGGCGACCTTGTACTGGACGTAGTCGACCCACGGCTTGTCGCCGGCCAGGTTGCGGACGATGTTGACCGCCGTGAACAGCCCGGCCACGCAGAGCCCCAGGAACAGCAGGCCCGGGACCGTCGCGCGGCGGAGCTCGAGCTTGAGCCGATCGAGTCCGACCTTGTCGCTCATCGGCCCCGCTCCTTCGTGGTCGTGCCGGCCAGCCCCGGCGCGGCCTTGCGCACCAGCGACCGCAGCTTCGCCTTGTCGTCCATGATCGCCCGCAGCTTCTTCTCGGGCACCGTCCCGCCGCGCAGCTCGACCTTGTCCGGCGGGGTGCCGGTCAGGAGGCCCTGGATCAGGCGCGCCGCCAGCTCGCAGTTGAGCTTCTCGTCCGGCGCGACGTACTCGTTGGTGAGGAAGGTCTTGCAGGGCGAGAGACCCGGCAGGCCCTCCCCGACGCCCGCCTCGAAGTTGGCGACCGGGCCGTTGCGGTCACCGAGTGCCGTGACGCCCGCCGCCGACGAGAGGGCCGGCCCGATCACCTCGTAGTTCTTGCGCTTCGACTCGATGTCGCGCTGGCGGGCCCACGGCAGGATCGGGTAGATCAGCCGGTCGAGGGTCGGGTCGAGCGCGTCGATGAAGGCGTTGCCCGAGGTCGTCAGCTTGGTCAGGTCCTGGACCGCAGGCTGCAGTGCCCGCAGCGTCGGGCGGGCGTCCTTCAGCAGCGGGGTCGCCGCGGTCAGGACCGTCTGGGCATCGCGGGCCGAGCCCTCCAGCTTGCGCACCCCCGGCCGCAGGTCGCGGGCCAGCGGGTCGAGGACGTCGAGCGTCGAGCGCAACCGGACCATCGTCCGCCGCGTCTCGGCCAGCGCCCCGGGCGCGGCGCTGAGCAGCCCGCGCAGGTCCGCCTGGCGGGCCGCCGTGACGCCAAGCGCGACGCGGCCGCTGTTGATCAGCTCGCCGAGCGCGACCTCGTCGCGTGCGACCGCGCCGACCGTGCGGCTGGTGGCCCGGATCATCCGCGGCAGGTCTCCGGGCTGGGTCCCGCGCAGCGCCCGCAGGCCGGGGCCGAGCGAGCGCATCGCCGGGCGCAGCGCCCGGACCGTCCGGCGGTAGCCGTCGGGCGACGCGAAGCCCTTGTCGAACTCGTTGACGATCGTCTTGACCGCCTGGCGGCCGTGGTCGTCGAGCGGCTCGATCGCCTCGTCGAGCTCGGTCTGGGTCGATGTCCTCGCGAGGGCGATCGTGTCGTCGCCGAGCGGCGGGGCGCTCGGCGAGCCCGGCTTCAGGTCGACGTACAGGTTGCGGCCCAGCAGCGTCCGCCAGCGCAGGGTCAGGGTCGCGTCGCGGCGGACGCTGACGCCCTTGCCGTCGTCGATCTTCATCGCGATCCGGACGCCCTTGCCGGACGCGGCGCGCCCGACGCTGGTGACCTGGCCGACCTCGACGCCCTGGACGCGGACCGGGGTGTAGCCCGGCCGGATGTTGGCGCCGTTGTCGATGTCGGCGGCGATCTCGGTGCCGCCGCCGTCCAGGAACGGGATTCCCGGCTTCGTGTAGATCACGAACAGGAAGAGGCCGGCGAGGACGACGAAGATCAGGCCGTTGCGGGCGTTCTTGGGGCGGTGCTGGCCGGGCTGGATCTCGAACCGGCGGCGACCGCCCTTGCGCGTGCGACGGCTCATCGGATCGCCTGGAAGCTCTTGGAGTAGGTGAGGCCCTTCATCGATTCCTCCACCCGGGGCATCTGCTTGCCGGCCTCGCCCTCGCCGTTGACGCACGGTCCGGGGTAGGGGTTGGTGTGCACGAACTGGGAAAGCAGCGGCTTGCCGTCCGGGCCCTGCCGCGTCGCGGTCGCGCCGCCGAGGATGTCGCCCGGGTTGAAGGTGACCTGGAAGCGGATGAAGTTGCTGGTCGTGTTGCCCCACTTCATGAACTCGCTCCAGCCGGTCATCGCGTTGCTGAGCTCGCAGGCGCGTGGGGCGACCGAGCGCAGCGTCGGCGTGATGTCGCCGAGCGCCCGCTCGATCCGCGGCGCCTGCGGGACCAGGTCGGTCAGCAGGCCGACGGTCGGGTCGACCGCGTCGCGAGCCTTGTCGAGCGTCTCGCGCGCCTGTCGCAGGGCGGGCCGCGAGCCGCGCATCAACGCGGTCGTCTGGCGCAGCGCGGCCGGCGCGACCCGCAGCGCCGGGCGTCCATCGCGGGCGAGCCCGTCGACGGCCGCCACCAGCCGCTCGACCTGCGGCAGCTGCGCCTGCAGCTGGTTCAGCGTCGGGGTCGCCTCGTCGAGCGTCTCGCCGAGCGCGTCGGCGTTGTCGGCGAACGGCTTCAGGGCCGCCCGCTCCGGCTCGAAGCCGGCGGCCATCGTGTCGCGGACGGCGTCGAAGCCGGCCGCGGCGCTGGCGGTCGAGCGGACGAAGCGGCCGGTGATCCCCGGCTCGGCGACGAGCGGCTCGGCCAGCGTCTGGACGTCGCGCAGGAACGGCGGCAACTCCTTCAGTGCCAGGTTGACCTGGTCGCCCGCGCCGCCCGCGCCCGCGCCGAGCTCGTTCAGCAACGTGCGGGTCCGCTCGCGGGTCCGCGGGTCGAGCGTGCCGAGCACGTCGTCGAGCGCGACCGGGATCCGGGCGTTGGCCGCCGGGATCGTCGCGCCCTCGGGCAACGGGCGACCCTTGGTCCCCGGGATCATCTCCAGGTAGCGGACGCCGACGGCGCTGCGCAGGCGGATCCGCAGCTGGGTGTCCGAGCGCAGCGGCGCGAACTTCTTGTCGAGTCGCAGGTCGACGAGCGCCTTGCCGTCCTTGACGCGCGGCCGAAGGATCTGACCGGCGCGGAGCCCGCCGATCCGGACCTCGTAGTGGTTGGCGAGGTTGTCCGCGCCGTCGAACTCGGCCTTGAGGTTGTAGTACTCGCGCCCGGGGACGGTGTCGGCGGCGCGGTAGCCGACCCATGCCATCAGCGACAGCACGGCGATCGCCGCCAGCCCGATCGCCAGGACCGAGAACCTGCTGGTGCGGCGACCGGCCGCGCGACGTCCAATCCGTCTCATCGTCCCACCCAGGTGTTGAGGAGCCCGCGGGTCGCGGCCCGCTTCGGAGCCGTCGCCGCCGAGGTCGCCCGGGCACGAGCGGCGGCGCGACGGCGCTCGGCGCGACGGGCCGCGCGCTCGGCAGCGGTCCGCCGGGCATCGACGCCGCGCCCGTGACCGCCGACCCGGCGTCCGACTCCGCTCGCGGCGTCGAGCACCGACCGCAGCAACGGCTTGCGCGGCGTCGCGGCGCGGGCCGCGGCCGTCGCCCCGGCCGCGTCGGCAGCGAGGTCGGGATCCGGCGGATCGGCCGGGTCCGGCGGCTGGCCGTGCTCGGTGCCGCCGCCCAGCAGGCTGTCGACCACCGAGCGGATCGTCTGCGTGCCGACGGAGACCTTGGCGCCGATGAAGTGTCCGAGGCCGTCGCGGTTCTTCAGCCCCAGCGACCAGTTCTGGACGAACCAGAGGATGTCCTCGAAGGCCCGTCGGTCGAGCTCGTCGAGGGTCGGGGTGGCCAGGTCGGAGACCTGACGCAGCTGCGCCAGGGTCGGGCGCAGGCGCTGCAGCGGTGCGGTCGCCTGATCGCCGAGCTTGCGCAGCTGCGGCGCCGCCTCGTTGGCGGCCTTCAGGCTGTCGCGGGCCGCGTCCTCGAACCCGGGCAGCGCGGCGAGCGTGCCGCGCAGCGGCTGGGCGCTGCGCTGCAGGTCGGCCGCGGCGGGCCGCAGGCTGGTCGAGGTCGTCCGCAGCTGGGCGAGCGTCCGCCGCAGCTCGGCGAGGCCGGCCGGAGCGCTGTCGAGAGCGCGCCCCAGCGACTGGCGACGGTCGGCGACCTCCTTCAGCGTCCGGTCGGCCTGGTCGATCAGCTTCGCGAGGTCGTCCTTCTTCGGGTCGATCGACGCGGTGATCCGGTCGCCGCGCTCGATCAGGGCGCCGAGCGACCGGTTCTCGGCCACGACCTCGGAGACGAGCTTGCGCGCGTCGTCGAGCGACGGCGGCATCGCGTCGAGCAGCTTGGCCAGGTCCTTCCCCCGCGAGCCGAGCGCGACGCCGAACTCGTTGACCAGGATCTTGACGCGGGTCCGCGTGTCCTCGTCGAACGTGTTCAGGACGTCGTCCAGCTCGACCGGCAGCGAGGCCTTGGCCAGCGGGATCCGGGAGCCGGACGGCAGCGGACGGCGGCGGTCGCCGACGTCGAGCGCGACGTAGCGCTCGCCGAGCAGGTCGGTCGGGCGGATCTTGACCGACGCGCCGCGCCCGATCGGGGCGGAGTTCGACTTCAGGTCGAGCTTGGCGATCGCGGTGTCGCGATCGGTGATCTCCAGGTCGGCCACCGTCCCGCCGGGAACCCCGGCGATCTTGACCGAGGAGTGCTTGCGCAGCCCCCCGGCGTTCGGCAGCTCCACGTCGACGCGGTAGGCGTCGTCGCCGCCGGACAGCAGGATCCACCCCGTCACCAGGACGGCGGCGGCCAGCAGCCCGACGACGATCCGTCGCGGGGTCATCGGTCGCGCTCCTCAGGATCCTTGCTCGGGTCGAGCGACTCGGGCCCGACCCCGCACTGGGGCTGGAACCACGGCTCGCCGCGGATCAGCCCCGGCGGGCGCGGGTAGGCGTACTGCTTGAGCCCGATCTTGGTGAACAGCTCGGTGGTGACGATCGGGGGCCAGGCGTGCAGCGTGGCCGTGCTGGCGTTGATCCGCGCGCGGATGCCGTGGAGCCGGATCTTGCCGTTCTCCTCGCGTCCGCGGTACGGCATCGGCTGGTCGAGCAGCTGGGTCTCGATCGGGGCCTGCTTGTCCTTCAGCTGGTACGACTGCAGCCAACCGCCGAGCCCGACGACCGCCCCGGCCGCCTCAGGGGTGTACGGACGGATGCAGGCGATCATCGGCTTGGCCTCGCGCAGGATCCGCTCGGCCTTGGTGACGAACGGCGAGCCGTCGGTCAGCAGGCTGTTCAGCGCCGGCGCGACCCGGGTCGTGGTGCGGACGGTCGAGAGCGCCGTCGGCACGATGTCGTAGAGCTGTCGCAGCGCCGGCGTCGCGGCGCGGGCCAGCGGCTTCAGCCGCTTGGCGCCGGGCTCGAGGTCGCCGACCAGGCCGGTCAGGGTGCCGACGCTGCCGTCGACCCGGGCCAGCGTGGTGCGGGCCTCGGCCATCGCGCCGGGCACGCCGTCGAGCGTCTGCTGGATCTCGCGCGAGCGCGATCCGAACGCCTCGAAGGTCCGGGCGCCGACGGTCACCAGATCGCTGACCTGCGGTGCCCGCGAGGCGAGCGTGCGGGTCAGGCGATCGGTGTTGGCGACGAGCCCGCGGAGGGCCGCGCTGTCGCTGCCGAGGTCGGCCAGGAAGCCATCGATGTCGCGGATCCCGCGGCCAGTCGCGGCGAGCCCGCGGTTGGCGTCGCGCTCGGTCCCGGAGACCGCGCTGTCGACGTTGCCCTGAAGGCTCTTGACCTTGCCGCGGGTGTCGTCGTTGAGCGTGTTGAGGACCTGATCGACGTCGACCGCCGGCCGCGTGTCCTTGGCCGCGATGATCCCGCCGTCCGGGATCGCCGGCGCGCCCTTGGGTCCCAGGTGCAGGTCGAGCCGGCGGGTGCCGGAGCCGATCGTCGTGCCGTAGCGGGTCTTGACGGTGGTGCCCTGCGGCAGCGGCCAGTAGTCGTCGTCGTTGACGCCGATCTCGACGATCGCGCGACCGTCCTGGTACTCGACCTTGCCGACCTTGCCGACATCGAGGCCGTCGACTTGGACGTCGAGCCCCGGCGTGATGTTGAAGGCCGACGAGAAGGCCGCCTTGACGTGGTGCTTCTGCTCGCGGGTTCCGATCACCCAGAAGGCGAACCAGACGACGAAGGCGGCGCCGACGATCGACCACGGGTGGCCGACGAGCCAGCGAACGCCGCCGACGACCGGGTTGGGACCGCGCCTGCGCGGCGGCTGCGGACCGCTGCTGGGCCCGAGTCGGCGCAGGGGCGTCCGCGGAACGCTCTGTTCCTGTGGCATCCGGCCTCACCCACCGACCGGGAGCTTGGGATCGACGCCCCAGAAGAAGAACGTGAAGCCCTCGTTCAGGACCATCGTCAGCATCAACGCGACGACCATCGATCTGGCCGTCGCCTCCCCCACCCCGACGGGTCCGCCGCGAGCGGTGTAGCCGTAGTACATGGACGCGATCACGATCGCGATCCACATCACCAGCGTCTTCAGGTAGCTGAAGATGATCGACGGTCCGTCGGTGAAGGCCCAGTGGACCGACTCCCACGCACCGCGGGAGATCTCGCCGATCTGGAACAGGATCACGAAGACCTCGCCGACGTAGAAGAGCACCAGCCCGACGACGAAGATCGGCAGCGAGACGAGGATGTTCGCCAGCAGCCGCGTCCCGATCAGGTACCGCATCGGGTTGAGGCCGAGCGACTCCATCGCGTCGATCTCCTCGTTGATCCGCATCGAGCCGATCTCGGCTACGTAGCCGCAGCCGATCTTGGCCCCGACCATGTAGGCGAACATGAACGGCGTCGCCTCGCGGATCGGGCAGAGCGCGCTGAAGACGCCGGCGTAGCTCGACGCGCCGTAGCCGCGCAGGACGTAGACCGACTCGTTGCCGCAGGTCAGCCCGAAGGTGAACTGCATCGCCCACAGCACCAGCGCGGAGCCGGTGATCAGCAGCGCGACCTGGCGCAGCATCTCGGCGCTGTAGCGCAGCACGCCGGGCAGCTCGATGATCGCCCGGAACCCGAAGGCGGCGATCTGGCCGGCCTCGACCAGGATGTTGCGGACGGGGTCGACGAAGCCGTTCGCGAAGCGCTCCAGGCCCGAGGGGCGGGTCGGGCGCCGGCGACGCGGCTCGTACGGGGAGGGTTGGACTCCAGCTTCCACGGTGCTCTCCCGGCCTCAGCGAAGCGTGGACGTCTCCGGGAACGCGCCGAGGAGCAGCGAGTTCAGGAGGTAGTTGTAGACGTAGACCGCGCAGAACGAGACGACGACGGCCTGGTTGACCGCGCGCCCGACCCCGGCCGCGCCGCCCTTGGCGTTCATGCCCTTGTAGCAGCAGACGACGGCGATGATGAAGCCGAACGTCAGGACCTTCAGGGTGTTGAAGGCGACCTCGGCGATCGTGAAGTTCGACGAGAAGGTCGACAGGTACCCGGCCGCCGACTCCTGCCAGACGGTCATGTTCGCGATCAGCTGCCCGACCAGGCTGATCGCGGTGTTCCAGTAGTTGAAGACGACCGTCATCAGCCCGAGCGCGAAGAACCGCGGGACGATCAGCGTCTTGATCAGGTCGGTCCCGAGCACGGCCAGCGCGTCGAGCTCGTCGCGGACCTTGCGGGCGCCGAGGTCGGCGCAGATCGCGGTCCCGGCGACGCCCGCGATCACCATCCCGTTGATCCAGGTCGCCAGCTCGCGGACCGAGGCCATGACGGCGAACGCCCCGAGCCGGTCGGTGGTGGCGAGCGTCGCGAGGATGCTGCCGCCGGTGACGCCAGGCGCGCCGTAGGAGAAGACCAGCGTGCAGAACATCAGCGGGATGAACGCCCGCTTGGTCACCAGCCAGCACTGCTCGATGAACTCGCCGCCCCAGTTGTACGGCGGCGAGACCGCGGCCCGCATCGTCTGCAGGGTCAGGAGGGTCATCCCCGTCAGCTGCTCGATCCAACCGAGCGGGGCGGGCAGCCCCTTCGGTGGCGCGGGTGGCCGCGTCAGGCCGCCCGGGAGCTGACCGCGCTCGACGGTCGCTCCGGCATTGGTACCCGTGGCTGTAGCCATCAGGCGTCTCCGTCCAGGCTCATTGGCTCTCTCTCCCGGTGGGATCCGGGCGCCACTCCCAGGCGCGGTTCCCAACGAGAGCTACCGTATGTGCGGCCGTGCACAGGAACCATCCTGCGGGGGGAGAGGATCCCTCCCCCCTTGGTGGGAGACGCCCTCCGACGGCCGTCCACGACGCTTGCGCCGGGGCCCGCGTTCTGCTGCTCGATGACGCGCGACGGCCGGGAGCAGTGCTCCCGGCCGCGCGTGCTGGATGGGGTCTCGTGGGCCGCGCCGCGGGGGCGCGTGCGGGCGCCGGTCAGGCAGCCGTGAGGGAGGCGGGGTCGAAGCCCTCCTCCCAGTAGTGCGGCGTGATGATCGGCAGCCCGAGCTGCTGGAAGACCGGGTTCTCGTTGAGGATCGTCGACTCGAGCGTGATCTTCCCGGCATCGTCGAACTGCAGGAACGTCGAGCCCTTGGAGGTCAGGGTGCGACCCTCGACCGGCAGGCCGTGGAAGGTCTCCAGGCCCTCGACCGACCAGTCCCAGTGGATCATCAGGTGCCCGTTGCCGGCGAACGCCTCGGTGACGGTGATCGTCTGGACGCCGAGCCCGTTGTCGCGGTCCTTGTTGGCGTAGGGCGCAAGCTGCGCGAGCAGGTCCGCGCGATCGCTGATCGTGTCGCCGAGGTGGTCGTCGACCATCCGCTCCTCGATCGTGAAGCGCTCGTCGGCGGCGTACAGCGCGGCGTGCGCCTCGAGGTCGTTCTGGCGGGTGTCCGCCCAGGTGCGGGCGAAGTCGATGCTGGTCATGGAGTCCTCTCAGGCCGCGCCGGCGACAGCCGACTTCGCGGGGATCCGGGCCTTCTCGATCCCGGGCTGGCCGATCGCGGTCAGGATCGCCCCGACGTCCCACCACGACGACTCGCGCGTGATCCGGCCCTGCTCGTCGTAGACGTGGAACGTGTGGCCCTGGGTGAAGAACGGCTTGTTCGTCACGTCGAGGCCGATGAAGTTGCCGGCGTCCTCGGGCGTCCACTCCCAGCGGATCAGGCCGCTGCGGCGGTCGCCCTCGTAGCCGCGGATCCGGAAGTTGTGGACGCCGAGGCCGTTCTCGCGGTCCTTGTTCGCGTACAGCACGAAGATCCGACCGAGGTCGCCCTTGTCGCGGATCTGGTACTGGTCGAGGATCGGGTCCTCGAAGACGAAGTCGTCCGCGTACAGCTCGCAGATCGCCTCCGCGCTGTGTCGGAACGCCTTCAGCCACTTGACGGCGAACGCGTAGTCCATGGGGTCCTCCCTAGGTGGTGCTCGTGGTGGTGGGACCGGTGCCGCGAGGCGCCGGCCGACCCTTCGAAGCGACCGTAGTCGCGGCCCCGTGGCGCGCCGTCTTCCCGCGGGAGGAACCGCACCGTCCGTTGGGAGGACCGCCTCGCGATGGGCCCGCGGCGAGCCTCAGCCGACGCCGGCGATCGCGCTGCCGGCGGCCGTCCGGATCAGCTCCAGCGCCTCCGGGTTCTCGGCCCCGGAGAGATCGCCCGGGTCGCCGCCGATCGTCACCGCCCGGATCGCCCGGCGCATGATCTTGGCCGAGCGGGTCTTCGGCAGGGCGTCGACGCGCAACACCCGGGCCGGCGTGAAGGGCTTGCCCAGCTCGCCCCCGATCGCGGCCCGCAGCTCGTCGGAGACGTCCTCGCCCTCGGCGGCCGTCGGCGTCCAGTAGCACCAGATCGCCTCGCCCTTGTCGACGTCGGGGACGCCGATCACGGCGGCCTCGGCGACGCCGGGATGGGCGACCAGGACGCTCTCGACCTCGGCCGGCCCGACCCGCTTGCCCGCGACGTTGATCGCCTCGTCGGAGCGGCCGAACAGGTACCACTCGCCATCGAGGTCGGCCTTCGCCCAGTCGCCGTGGCGCCAGACACCGGGGAACGTCGACCAGTAGGCCTCGCGGTAGCGCTCCGGGTCGCCCCAGACGCCGCGGGTCATCGCCGGCCACGGCTGGCGGCAG
Organism: Patulibacter medicamentivorans; assembly: GCF_000240225.1. GTDB lineage: Bacteria > Actinomycetota > Thermoleophilia > Solirubrobacterales > Solirubrobacteraceae > Patulibacter > Patulibacter medicamentivorans. The sequence continues at coordinate 13,875 of NZ_AGUD01000192.1, read as the reverse complement.
ACCAGCTCGCCGAGCTCGCCGCGGACCGGGCGCCCGCTGGCGTCGAAGACGTCGACGTCCATCCCCAGCGAGGGCCCGCCGAGCGAGCACGGCCGGATCGGCTCGACGACGAACGGAGCCAGGAACGCCCCGCCGATCTCGGTCCCGCCGGAGAAGTTGATGATCGGGGCCCGACCGCCGCCGACGACGTCGCTGAGCCACCAGTAGGAGTCCTCGTCCCATGGCTCCCCCGTCGAGCCGAAGGTCCGCACGCCGGACAGGTCGTGGCGGCCCGGCAGTTCGTCGCCGTGGGCCTTCAGCGCCCGGACGAGCGTCGGCGAGACCCCGAACATCGAGACCTGGTGGCGGGCCGCGACCTGCCACAGCCGGTCGGGCGCCGGCGTGTCGGGTGCGCCCTCGTAGAGCAGCAGCGCACCGCCGAGGGCGTGCGTCCCGAAGGTCGACAACGGCCCCATCACCCAGCCCATGTCGGTGACCCAGAAGAAGACGTCGCCGCGCCGCAGGTCGAACTCGTAGGCGACCTCGGACGCGACCTTGACCAGGAAACCGGCGTGGGTGTGGACGGCCCCCTTCGGCCGACCGGTGGTGCCGGACGTGTAGCCGAGCAGCAGCGGGTCCTCGGCGCTGGTCGGGGCCGCCGCGACCGGGCCGTCGACCGGCGCGGCGAACTCGCGCCAGCTGACGTCGATCGGACCCCGGCGAACGGCGGCATCGGTATCGGCGCGCTCGACCACGACCACCGTCTCGACGCTCGGGCAGGCGGGCAGCGCCTCGTCGAGGGCCGGCTTCATCGGCCCCCGGCGTCCGCGGCGCCACGACCAGTCGGCGGTGATCACCAGTCGCGCCTGGGCATCGTCGAGGCGCGAGGCCAGCGCCGACGCCGCGAAGCCGGAGAAGAGCGGCACGTAGAGCGCGCCGACCTTGGCGATCGCGTAGGCCGAGATCACCGCCTCGGGGATCATCGGCAGGAACACCCCGACCGCGTCGCCCTTGCCGATCCCCCGCGCCCGCAGGCCGGCGGCGGCGCGGTCGACCGCCTCGGCCAGTTCGCGGTAGCTCAGCGTGCTGGTCTCGCCGGTCTCGTCCTCGTGGATCACCGCCGGCGTGTCGGCGACGTCCGGATCGTGGCGCCAGCGGTCGACGCAGGCCGTCGCCACGTTCAGCTGCCCGCCGATGAACCACTTCGTCCACTCGACTCCGGCCGAGCTGTCGCGGACCCGCTCGTAGGGTCGATCGAAGGGCAGCTCCAGGTCGTGGACGACCAGGTCCCAGTACCAGTCGATGTCCGCCACCGAGCTTCGCCGCAGCTCGTCGATGGACGCACTGCCGGCCTTGCGCATCAGCCGCGTGACGTTCGCCTCGGCGATCCGGTCCGGCGTCGGCTCCCAGGCGTAGCGTTGCATGCGCGGGACTGTCCTCGCCTGGGCCTGCGCCGACAACGCCCGCCGGGAGGACGAAGCTCCGCCTTCGGGGGGATCCGGCCGGCGCGGCGGGCCGATCGCCGTCTCGTCAGGCCCCGCTGACGGCGCCCGCACCCGCCCGCGCCAGCGCGGTCAGCTGCGTCAGCCGCTCGTCGACCGTCTCCCCGATCGGGTTGATCAGCAGCGTGTCGACCCCCGCGTCGGCGTAGGCGGCCAGCCGCTCGCCGACGGTGTCCGGCGTCGCGCACAGGCAGACGCTGTCGATCAGCTCGTCGGGCAGGGCGGCCATCGCCTCGTCCTTGCGGCCGGCCAGGTAGAGGTCCTGGACCCGATCGGCCGCCTCGCCGAAGCCGTAGGAGCGGACGAGCGTGTTGTAGAAGTTCCTCTCGCGCGAGCCCATGCCGCCGACGTAGAGCGCCAGCATCGGCCGGACCGCGTCGCGCGCCGCCACCAGGTCGTCCATCACCGCGGCGTAGACGAGCGGCGTGATCGCGACGTCATCGATCGAGCGGCCCCCGCGCTCGGCGCCCTCGCGCAGCAGCCCGGCGGTGGTCTCGACGTGCTCGGGCGAGAACAGGACCGGGATCCACCCGTCCGCGATCTCGCCGGCAAGGGTCGTGTTCTTGGGGCCGATCGCCGCGAGCGAGATCGGGATCCGCTCCTGGTGGGGCGCGATCGTCAGCTTCAGCGCCTTGCCGGGGCCGTCCGGCAGCGGCAGCGTGAGGGTCTTGCCGGCATAGGCGACCCGCTCGCGGGCGAGCGCCATCCGCACCACCTCGACGTACTCGCGAGTGCGGGTCAGCGGGCGGTCGAAGCGCGACCCGTGCCAGCCCTCGGCGACCTGCGGCCCCGACGTCCCGAGGCCGAGCCGGAAGCGCCCACCGGAGAGCTGGTCGAGGGTGGCGGCGGTCATCGCCGTCATCGCCGCCGAGCGGGCCGGCATCTGGAAGACGCCGGAGCCGATCTCGATCCGCTCGGTCTGGGCGGCGATCCAGGCGAGCACCGTCGCCGCGTCGGATCCGTACGCCTCCCCGACCCAGACCGACGCGAAGTCCAGCCGCTCGGCCTCCTTCACCAGTCGCAGCTGCTCGGCGGCGTCCAGGCCGAGTCCCCAGTAGGCGATGTGCAGGCCGAGTCGCATCAGGACTGCGACGCTAGTCGGCGATCGGCGGGGACTCGTCTCTCGATGGGGGCATCTCGCTCCCCCGAGCGGACCGCGGCGACCCCGTGGACCGCGCCGCCCGTCGGTCGACGAGCAACGCGGTCCGGGGAGGAGGGCGCCGCGGAGGAAGCGACCGCCGCGACGCGGTATGTGGGTGCGCCACGATCGGCTCCGACGCTCCCGCCGGGCCCGTTCGCGACACCGCGCCGCGCCGCCGCGACCAGACCGGACACGCGGCGACGCGACCAACGACAGGATCGCCGCCCGATCATCCGCGGGCATCCCCCGGGTGGGCGGTATCCCTCCCGCGATGGGTGATGCCCGTCGGCGGTCGAGCTGGGCGACCGGCAAACGCCGAACCCTCGGCGCCAGAAGCCCGTGGTCGGTCTGTGACCTAGTCCTGGACCTCGATCTCGGCGCTTCCGGCGGAGGCCTTGACGCCCTCCGCAGCGGACTTCGCGGCCGACTTGGACGAGAAGCTCTCACCGGAGCTCGCCGTCGTCTGCCCGTTGCCGGCAACGAGCTTCCAGCGGTAGTTGCCGCCAGCGTCCGGATACACAACGAACTTCGCCATGGTGCCTCCTCCAAGGGAGCACGGAAACGGAACGCCGCGAGCGTACCCGCCATCGCACCGGCGCACCAGGTACAAGAGGTCGGGCTACTCGATCCAGGCTGCGGGCGCGCATCGCGTTGGTCGTCGTCTGAGTAGCGGACCGACTGAGCGACGCGCCATCTCTGCCCGCCCGAGACCTGGGTCCGGGACCGGGCTCCCCAGGACGGCCCGCCCCCCGGCAACTCGCATGCGTCGGCTCGGGCGCGGGGATCGGGCCAGAACGGCGCCGAGACCGGGGAGGGCTACGGCTCGACTGCGGCCATGCTCGCGTGGACGCCGGGCAGGATCCACGCCCGCGCGACCGCGGCCGCGCCCTCGTCGCTGTCGAGGTCGAAGCCCGACGGCGGGCTGATCAGCAGCGACTGCGCCAGCCGCGTCAGCACCTCGGCCGTCGCGTCGGCGTCCATCGCCTCGTACGGCGTGGCGGCCACGGCGGCCCGCAGGTGGTCCGCGCACCAGCCGATCGCGTCGGCCATCACCGGGCTGTCCCCCGCCATCAGCGCGAGGAACTCCGCCGGGTCGCTGCGCAGCGCGCGGCCGACGATCCGGTTCGCCCGCAGGCCGCGACAGGTGCGCACGAACGTCTGGACGATCCGCTCCCCGGGATCGTCGAAGCGCTCGACGACCCGGGCGACGTAGGCGTTGAAGCGCTCGACCTCGCGGGCGAACGTCGCGTCGAGGACCGCCCGCTTGCTCGGGAAGTGGGCGTAGAGCGTGACGCGCGCCAGCCCCGCGCGGCGGGCGACGTCCTCCATCGTCACGCGCCGCAGGCCGACGTCGACGGCCTGCTCGGCGCACGCGTCGAGGATCCGGTCGACGGTCGTGGCGGCGGCGGGCTCGGCGGTGCTCACGCGGTCGATCGTATCGCGCACTGCCTTACATTCATACGCAATCTGTATATCGTGTTAGGCCGGGTGGGCCATTCCGCCCGTGCCCGCCGGTCGACCCGGCGGCGTGAGGACCACGAGAGGAGACCCCGTGCAGCGCACGTACGTGATCGGCGTCGGCATGACGAAGTTCGACAAGCCCGGCAGCAAGCAGGGCGACTACCCCGACTGGGCCGCCGAGGCCGGCGGCAAGGCGCTGGCCGACGCCGGCATCGACTACTCGCTGGTCCAGGAGGCCTACGCCGGCTACTGCTACGGCGACTCGACCGCCGGCGAGCGCGCGATCTACGGGCTCGGCCTGACCGGGATCCCGATCGTCAACGTCAACAACAACTGCTCGACCGGCTCCAGCGCCCTGTACCTGGCCCGGCGGGCGGTCAAGGCCGGGCTCTCCGACGTCGCGCTCGCGATCGGCTTCGAGAAGATGGAGCGCGGGTCGCTGGGGATGAAGTTCCCCGACCGGACCTCGCCGATGGATCGCCACCTGGCGCGGCTGGTCGAGCTGCGCGGCTGGGACGAGAGCGCGCCGTTCGCGCCGCAGCTGTTCGGCGCCGCCGGCCGCGAGCACATGGAGCTCTATGGCTCCAAGCCCGAGCACTTCGCCTGGATCGGCTGGAAGAACCACAAGCACTCGGTCGAGAACCCGTACTCGCAGTTCCAGGACGAGTACTCGCTGCAGGACATCAAGGACGCGCGCGAGATCTTCAGCCCGCTGACCAAGCTCCAGTGCTCGCCGACCTCGGACGGCGCGGCCGCGGCGATCGTCGCCAGCGAGCGGTTCGTCGACGAGCACGACCTCTGGGACCGCGCGATCGAGATCGCCGGCCAGGCGCTGACGACCGACACCCCCGCGACCCGCGACGAGGCGACCGCGATCGGCGTCGTCGGCTTCGACATGACCCGCGACGCGGCCCGCCTGGCGCTCGACGAGGCCCAAACCGCGATCGGCGACGTCGACGTGATCGAGCTGCACGACTGCTTCTCGACCAACGAGCTGCTGACCTACGAGGGGCTGGGCCTGGCCGAGGTCGGCCACGGCCACGAGCTGGTCGAGCGGCAGGCGACGACCTACGGCGGCGACGGCCCCGTCGTCAACCCGTCCGGCGGCCTGATCTCGAAGGGCCACCCGCTCGGCGCGACCGGCCTGGCGCAGTGCAGCGAGCTGACCTGGCAGCTGCGCGGGCAGGCCGCGGGCCGCCAGGTCGACGGCGCCCAGGTCGCCCTCCAGCACAACCTCGGGCTCGGCGGCGCCGCCGTCGTGACCGTCTACCGCCAGCCGCAGGTCGCGGCATGATCGATCGCTCCTTCATCGGCCGCGAGACCAGCTCGTTCGAGGCGGTCGCCGAGCGCGGCCGGCTGCGGTTCTTCGCCCACGCGATCGGCGAGCAGGACCCGGTCTACAGCGACCTGGACGCGGCCAGGGCGGCCGGCCACGGCGACCTGCCGGTGCCGCCGACGTTCCTCTTCGGCCTCGACGTCGAGCGCCCCGACTCGTTCGCCTACGTCGGCGAGATGGGCATCGACCTGCGCCACGTGCTCCACGGCGAGCAGTCGTTCGCCTACCACCGCGTCGCGGTCGCCGGCGAGCCGCTGCGGTTCCGCTCGCGGATCGCCGACCTGTTCGAGAAGAAGGGCGGCGCGCTGCAGTTCGTCGTCCGCGAGATCGCGGTCACCGACGGCGACGACGCCCCGGTCGCCGACCTCCGCACCACGATCGTCGTCCGCGACCCGAGGGCCGGCGCATGAGCTCCACCGACACGGCCTGGACCACCGTCGACGTCGGCAGCGAGCTGCCGCCGCTGGAGCTGCCGCCGATCAGCCGCACGACCCTGGCGCTGTTCGCCGGCGCGTCCGGCGACCACAACCCGATCCACATCGACCTCGACGTCGCGAAGTCGGCCGGCCTGCCGGACGTCTTCGCCCACGGGATGCTGTCGATGGCCTACCTGGGCCGGCTGCTGACCGGCTGGGCCCCGCAGCAGCGACTGCGGTCGTGGAGCGTGCGGTTCGCCGCGATCACGCCGGTCCACGGCCAGCCCACCTGCCGCGGACGGGTGACCGCGATCGACGAGGTCGACGGCGAGCGGATCGCCACCGTCGAGCTCGGCGTGACGCTCGCCGACGGCACCCTGACCCTGGCCGGCGACGCGCGGATCGCGCTCGCCTGAGTCCCGACACCAACGACGAAGGAAGACAGCAGAGATGGGAACCCTGGACGGAAAGGTCGCCGTGGTCACCGGCGGCGGGCGCGGCATCGGCCTGCAGATCGCGACCAAGCTGGCGAGCGAGGGCGCGAGCGTCGTCGTCAACGACCTCGACCAGCAGCCGGCCGACGAGGCCGTGGCCGCGATCGCGGCGGCCGGCGGCAGCGCGACCGCGGTCGCCGGCAGCGTCGCGGAGGACGGGTTCGCGGACCGCCTGATCGACACCGCGGTCGAGGCCTTCGACGGGCTCGACATCATCGTCAACAACGCCGGCTTCACCTGGGACTCCGTGATCCAGAAGATGACCGACGAGCAGTGGGACGCGATCCTCGACGTCCACCTGAAGGCCCCGTTCCGGATCCTGCGCGCGGCGCAGCCGGTGATCGCCGCCCGCGCCAAGGCCGAGCGCGAGGCGGGAACGATCCGCCACCGCAAGGTCGTCAACATCTCCTCGATCGCCGGCACCGGCGGCAACCCCGGCCAGTCGAACTACTCCTCCGCCAAAGCCGGCATCACCGGCCTGACCAAGACGCTCTCGAAGGAGTGGGGCCGCTACGCGGTCAACGTCAACACGGTCGCGTTCGGGTTCATCCGCACCCGCCTGACCGAGGCCACCGCCGACGGCTCCAGCACGATCGACGTCCAGGGCCGCGAGATCAAGGTCGGCGTCAACCCGCAGCTGTTCTCGGCGATGGAGCAGATGATCCCGCTCGGCCGCGCCGGCACGCCCGAGGAGGCTGCCGGCGCGGTCTACCTGCTGACCACCCCCGAGTCCGACTACATCAGCGGCCAGACCCTGATCTGCGGCGGCGGGCTGAGCCTCTGACCGCAGGTCCCTCCTCTCGCCGCCGTAGGGCGGCGAGAGGACGGGCGAGCGCGGCCGAGCCGGGGAATGGAGGCTCGCAATGGCCGGAGAGGAGGCCGGCCCGGCCGCGTTGCCCGAGGACCCGTCGGGTGCCGTCGGCGCGCCGAGGCGCGCGTTCGGCTCGACGGGCCCTAATCGCTCGCGCGGTCCCGGGCGCGGACGCGTCGCTCGCCGCCGCACGGCCGCTCGTCGGCCCATCACCGCTCCGCCTCGCTCGCCGCCGCACGGGCCGCCTCCCGCGCGCGGAGCGCGCCCGCGGCCTCGCGCGCGGCGGGTCGGCGCGCGTATACGGCGTCGAGCGCCGGGCCGACCACGCCACGCAGCAGGTAGGCGGCCCAGAGCCAGCCGGGGACCAGCGTCCGCGGCGACCGCCGCTCGACGCCCGCGACGATCGCACGCCCGACCCGCTCGGCCGAGACGCGCGAGCGCAGCGCGCCCGGGACCTGGCCGGCGAAGCGCACGTAGTCGGCATCGCCGAGGACGCCGTCGATCAGTTCGGTGCGCACGAGCCCGAAGTGGCCGACCCCGACCGTCACGCCCGCAGGCGCCAGCTCGACGCGCAGCGCCCGGGCGAGCGCCTCGACCGCCGCCTTCGAGGCGCCGTAGGCGGCGCCGAACGGCGACGGCATGAACGCCATCATCGACGACACCAGCAGGACGTGGCCGCGGCGCGCCACCACCTCCCCCAGCACGGCGTCGATCGTGTTCCACGTGCCGCGCAGGTTGACGTCGATCACGCGGTCGTGCGCCGCCCGGTCGCCGCGCTCGACGGTCGCGACCGTCGGCGGGACGCCGGCGTTGGCCACGAGCACGTCGATGCCGCCCAGCGCCTCGGCGATGCGGGACACGGCGAGGCGCAGCGCGACGGGATCCGTCACGTCGGCCTCCACGCCGAGCGCCGCCGGGCCCAAGCACTCGGCGGCACGCCGGGCCTCGTCGCCGTCGCGGTCGACGAGCGCCACGCTGGCGCCGCGGGAGACCGCGCGGCGAGCGGTCGCCAGGCCGATCCCCCGCGCCCCTCCGGTGATGACGACGACCCGTCCGTGGAGCGACAGGCGGCGACGCCCGCCCCGCTCGGCGCAGGGCGACGGAGCGACCCGGCGCGGCTCCTCCTCGACCATGTCCCCGACGCTAGGCGGTCGCGGTCGCGGCGTCTCGATCCGCGCGGACAGGCCGTTGATCCGTTCGGACACGCCTTGCGGCCCGAGGCATCGGCGCCGCGAGCCCGTCGCCGCTGCTCCCGCTGCTAGCGTCGGCGTCGGTGGAGTCGCATCGCCCCTCCTGGGACTTCCCGCGCTCGGCGGTCGCGACGCGCATGCTGACCGAGGTCGGCGAGGACCACGGGGTGCCCGCGGCCGCGCTGCTCGCCGGCAGCGGCCTGTCGGCGGACGACCTGCGGCGGTCGGAGACGATCGTGCCCGCGCTGGCGGAGCTGCAGGTGGCGCGCAACCTCGTCCACGCGCTCGGGAACCGGCCGGGCCTGGGCGCCGACGCCGGCGCCCGCTACCGGCTGGTCAACACAGGGATGCTGGCGTTCGCCATGCTCGCGAGCCCGACCGTCGGCGACGGGCTGACGATCGCCCTCCGCAACGCCGGCATGACCTCGGCGTTCGTGCGACCGGCGCTCGCCATCGACAACCGCCGCGCGCTGTTCTCGTTCCACGCCGACGCGATCCCCGCCGACGTCCGCACCTTCTTCCTCGAGCGCGACGCGACCGCGGCCGTCGCCCTGATCGCCGGCATGCTCGGGGAGCGGCCGCTGCCCGGGACGCGGATGGTCCTCGACCTGCCCGGAGCGAGCGTCCGCTCCGTCGCCGACGCCCTCGCCACCGTCGGCGAGGTGACGTCCGACCCGGGCGTCGTCTCCCGCCTGGAGATGCCGCTGTCGCTCTGGCGCCGCCCCCTCCCCCAGGCGGACGACGAGAGCGCCGCGCTCTGCGAGCGCCAGTGCCGGGCGCTGCTGGAGCGCCGTCGCCATCGCGCCGGGCGGGCGGGCGCGATCCGCGCGCGGCTGCTGCGGGACCCGGGGAGAATCCCCTCGCTGGCCGAGATCGCGCGGGAGCTCAACGCCGATCCGCGCACCGTCCGCCGCTGGCTCACCGCGGAGGGGACGTCGTTCCGCGCGCTGCTCGACGAGGCCCGCCAGGCCCTCGGTCAGGCGCTCGTCGCGGAGCCCGGCCTGACGATCGCCGAGGTCGCCGCGCGCACCGGGTTCGCGGAGACGGCCAGCTTCTCGCGGGCGTTCACCCGCTGGACCGGTCAGACACCGACCGCCTGGCGGGCGAGCCGCCCGGCGGACCAGCCTCCGGAGCGCGACGCCGCCACGCCCCCGGGGTCGTCCCCGTCCAGCGCCGGAACGCGTGGGTGAAGCTCGCGGCGTCCGCGTAGCCGAGCCGCCGGCGCGTCTCGTCGACCGTCAGCCCCGCGGTGTCGAGCAGCTCGACGGCGAGCGTGCTGTAGACCTCGTCCCGCAGCGCGTCGAAGCGCACGCCCTCGAGCGCCAGGTGCCGGCGGAGGGTCCGCGGGTCGACGTTGAGCCGCGCCGCGACCTCGGACATCGTCGGGCGCTGGGCCGGATCCCGCAGCAGCAACGCCCGAACGCGCGCCGCGACGCCGCGACGCCGGGCACGACGCTCCAGCAGCTCCTCGCACGCGCGCCCGGCGTCGTGGCGGGTCACGGCGTCGGCCTGCGGCGGCCGGCGGGAGGTCGCCGCAGAGTCGACGACGATCCGATCGACGGCCCGGGCGCCGGCGACGCGCGCGCTCGGCGCCACGTCCCGGATCGCGGCGAGCCGGTCGCCGGAGAACCTGGTCAGGAACCGCAGCGGCGCCGTGCCGCCGCCGACGCCCGTGAAGAGCATGATCGCCGCGGCCAGGTCGCGCTCGACGACGAAGTCGACGAGGTCGACGGGCACATCCCCCGGATCGAGGTCGATGCCGACGCCGTTCTGGGCCGCGGTCCGGACCGGCCGGATGAAGGCGTAGGACAGCCGCGCGAACCGCACGCCGGTCGACACCACCTCAGCCCAGGTCGGGCTCGTCAGCAGCGTGTACCCCCAGATGCCGAACGTCCCGAGGGTGAACCGCCGCCCGACGTCGGCGCCCAGGCCGGGCTCGTCGCCGACCGCCGCGACCAGGTTCCGCATCGCCTGTAGCTCCTGCCCCGCCTCGACCACGAGATCGGGCGACTCGAGGTCGCGCGGGGACAGGCCGGTGAGCCGCAGGCAGCGCTCGGCCGCGACGCCGCGCGCGACCCCCGCGTCTACCACGGTCCGCACCCCGGCCGAGGCACGCAGGAAGTCCCACGACGGGGCCGCGGGCACGAAGTCGCGGTCACCCGCGGCGGCAGTGTCCGCAAATCTCAAGCCGTGGTCCGTCAATCTCCTGTCGTCCCCCGCCGGCCGAGCCTAGCGTCGTGGCATGCGCCTCGACAGCCCGACCGACGGACCAGCGAGCCCGACCGAGGGACCCCGCGTCGCGATCGTCGGCGCCGGCATGTCCGGGATCTGCATGGCGATCAAGCTGCGCGACGCCGGCTTCGCGCGGTTCGTGATCTTCGAGAAGGCCGACGACCTCGGCGGCACCTGGCGGGCCAACCGCTATCCGGGCGTCGCGTGCGACGTGCCGTCGCCGTTCTACGCGTACTCCTTCGCCCCCAACCCGGGCTGGAGCCGGCGCTTCGCCCCGGGCGACCAGATCCACGCCTACCTCGGCGCGACCGCGCGAGAGGCCGGCATCCACGACCGCATCCGCTTCGGGACCGAGGTCCGCAGCGCCGACTTCGACGGCAGCCGATGGTGGCTCGAGAGCGGCAACGGCGAGCGCGAGGCGTTCGACGCGGTCGTGCTCGCAACGGGCGTGCTACAGCGCCCCCGCATCCCGTCGATCGAGGGCCTGGAGCGGTTCGCCGGACCCGTCGCCCACTCGGCGCAGTGGCGGCCGGAGTGGTCGACGGCGGGTCGACGGGTCGGCGTCGTCGGCAGCGGATCGACCGGCGTCCAGCTGGTGACGGCGCTCGCGCGCGACGCCGCCTCGGTCACCCAGTTCCAGCGCACTGCCCAGTGGATCCTGCCGGTCCCCGACCACACCTACAGTCGGGCGTGGCGCCTGCTGCTGGGCCGCTCGCCGCGCCTGCGGCGGTTCGCCTACCGCAACGCGGCCTGGCAGTTCTCGCTGTTCGGCCGAGCGGTGATCCGCGACGGCTGGGAGCGGCGGCTCGTCGCGGCAGTCTGCCGGCTCAACCTGCGCACCGTCCGCGACGGCGCCCTGCGCGCGCGGCTGACGCCGACGGACGAGCCGATGTGCCGACGGCTCGTCATGTCCTCCGGCTACCTGCGGGCCGTCCAGCGGCCCCACGTCGACGTGGTCACCGATCCGATCGAGCGGGTGGAGCCCGATGCGGTGGTCACCCGCGACGGGCGCCGGCACCAGCTCGACGCCCTGATCCTCGCCACCGGGTTCGACGCCCACGCGTTCATGCGCCCGATGCGGATCAGCGCCGGCGACCGCACGCTCGACCGGGCCTGGGCCGACGGCCCGCGCGCCCACCGGACGACGATGCTGCCGGGGTTCCCGAACCTCTTCCTGCTGATGGGGCCCAACAGCCCAATCGGCAACACGTCGCTGGTGCCGATCGCCGAGGGCCAGGCCGAGCACGTCGTCGGCTGGATCCGCCGGATCGCGCGGGGCGAGCTGACCCACGTCGCGCCGACCGCCGAGGCGACGGCGCGCTTCAACGCGCAGCTGCGCGCCGACATGACCGGCACGGTCTGGGTCACCGGCTGCCGCTCCTGGTACATCGGGCCCGACGGCCACCCGACCCTGTGGCCCTACGACATCGCCGCGTTCTACCGGATGCTGCGCCGTCCCGACGACGCCGAGTACGCCCTGACCGTCCCCGATCGCGTCCCGGTACCGGCGCCAGCCGCCTGATGCCCTCCGCGATCACGTCCGACACCCCCATCCCGAGGAGCAAGATCATGGGCTTCGATCACATCGTCATCGGCGCCGGAGCCGCCGGCTGCGTCGTCGCGGCCCGCCTGAGCGAGGATCCCGACCGGCGCGTGCTGCTGATCGAGGCCGGTGGCCACAACCGCCGCCTGTCGGTCAAGGCGCCGGCGGCGTTCGCCAGCCAGTTCGACACCAAGCTCGACTGGGCCTACCGGACCGAGCCCGAGGAGCACCTGGCCGGTCGCGAGCTGTTCCACCCCCGCGGACGGCTGCTCGGCGGCTGCTCCTCGATGAACGCGATGATGTACGTGCGCGGCAGCGCCCACGACTTCGATTCGTGGGAGGCCGGCGGCGCGACCGGCTGGAGCGCGGAGGACGTGCTCCCGTTCTTCGTCCGCTCCGAGGACAACGAGGACCTCCGGGACCGCTACCACGGGCAGGGCGGCCCGCTGCACGTCCAGACCGTGCGCGACCCCGACCCCGTGACGCTCGCCACCGTCGAGGCCTGCGCGCAGGCCGGGATCACGCGCCGCGACGACATCAACGGCGAGCACCAGGATGGAGTCGCTCTGACGCAGGTCAACGTCCGCGACGGCGTCCGCCACGACACCGCGACGGCGTTCCTGGGCCCGGCCCGGCGGCGGCCGAACCTCGAGATCCTGACCGGGGCGCTCGTGCACCGCGTCGTGCTCCGCGGCGGCCGAGCGGTCGCCGTCGAGCTCTCGGATCGCCGCAACCGGATCCGCCAGATCGAGGCCTCGGGGGACATCGTCCTCTGCGCGGGCGCGTTCGGGACGCCCGAGGTCCTGCAGCGCTCGGGGATCGGCCCCGCCGAGCACCTGCGGGCGGTCGGCATCGCGCCGGCGGTCGACCTGCCCGCCGTCGGCCACCACCTGATGGATCACCCGTTCCAGTTCGTCAACGTGGAGCTCGACGAGCGCACCCCGGGCCTGTTCGGCATCGAGCACCCCCGCAACGTCGCGCGCTGGCTGGCGACCCGCAAGGGCCCGCTGACCACCAACGTCGGCGAGGGCCTGGCCTTCATCCGCACCGATCCGTCGCTGCCCGCCGCCGACGTCGAGCTCGTGATCGCACCGATCTACTTCTGGGAGCACGGGCGGGGCCAGCATCCGCGTCCGGCGTTCTCGATCGGGCTGTCGCTGGTCGCGCCCGAGAGCCGCGGGAGCGTCCTGGTCAGCTCGGGCGACCCGACGCAGAAGGCGCGCGTGCGCCTGAACCTGCTGAGCCAGGGCTCCGAGGTCGACGCGATCGTCCGGGCGATCCAGCGGACGCGCGAGATCGTCGCCCAGCCGGCGCTCGACGGGATCCGCGGACCCGAGATCAACCCCGGTCCCTGGACCGCCGACGACGGGTCACTGCGCGGATTCATCCGCCACACCGCGCAGCACACGTACCACCCGGCATGCTCCGCGCGGATCGGATCCCCGGAGGAAGGGGCCTGCGACCCCGAGCTGCGCGTGCACGGCGTCGAGGGCCTCCGGATCGGCGACGCGTCGGCGATGCCGACCGTCACTCGCGGCAACACCCACGCGCCGACGATCATGATCGGCGAGCGCTGCGCCGACTTCATCCGCCGCGGCGCGAGCGCGGAGCAGGTCCGGGAAGCGCGCCCGGCGGCGACGACGGCATGAGCGTCGGCGCGGCCGGGGCGCGGGCGATCGGCCTTCCGGCGTCGCCCCGCCTGCCGATCGCCGTCGTCCGCCGCGCGCTCGCCGCGGCCGGCCCGTGGATGGGCGATCCGCGGGTCGCCGC
>NZ_AGUD01000193.1 GCF_000240225.1 Patulibacter medicamentivorans | reverse complement strand
TCCCCGGCGTGCCGGCGGCGGGCGGTCGCGCGGAGCTGCGGCTGGGGGCCGGCGGCCCCGCCAGCTTCCGCGGTCGGATCGAGGTCCGGACGCCCACCCGGGTCCTCCAGGGGCCGGTCGAGACGGTCGCGCGCAACGGCGACGTCGTCCGCCTGGCGCTGCCGCGCGGCGGCACAGGCGGCCGCCCGGCGCAGGTCTGCGTCATCAGCGAGCAGGCCGCGCCCGTCGTGCTCCGGGGCACGCCCGGCACGCCGGCGCTGCGGCTGGTCGGCCGCGAGCCCCAGACCTGGCTCTCGCAGCTGGGCACGATGCTCGGGCGCAGCGCCGAGGCCAAGGGCCAGCCGCTGTACGCCCTCGGCGGCTGGGGCCCGGCGCTGCTCGGGATCGCGGCGATCGGCCTGGCGATCGGCCTGGCCGTGCGCGCGCTGGCGGACGAGCGCTGGCGGCCGCGACGCCGGACGTGGGCGGCCGTCGCACTCGTCGGCCTGCTGCACGCCTGGACCTGGGCCGCCCTGCTGCCGGTCTTCCAGGTGCCCGACGAGGTCTCGCACTACCAGTACGTCGCCTACGTCGCCGACCACGGCGAGCTGCCCGAGGGGCGGCTCGACGCGCCGCCGTGGGGCTCCCCGGGCCAGGAGCGCGCGACGGCGCTGCTGCACACCACCTCCGTCCAGTTCCACCCGGCCCTGAAGCCGCCGTGGACCGCCGCCGAGGGCCGTCGGATCCGGGACGAGGTCGGCCGGGCCGGCAGCGACGTGCCCGACGTCCACACCAACGCCACCGACCAGCCGCCGCTCTACTACCTGAGCGTCGCGCCGGCGGCGCTCGGCGGCGGCGACGCGCTCGACCAGCTGGCGCGGATCCGCCTGCTCTCGGGGCTGTGGATGGCGGTCGCCGCGCTCGGCGCCGTCGCGTTGGTGCGGCAGCTGGCGCCGGCCCGTCCACGCTGGGCGCTGATCGCGGGGCTGGGCGTGGCGCTCTTCCCGCTCCTGGGCTTCCTGGCCGGCGGCGTCACGCCCGACGTGGCGATGGCCGCGCTCTCGCTCTGGGCGTTCGCGGCCGCCGCCCGCTGCTGGCGACGTCCCACGCCCGGGGCCGTGGCGCTGGCCGCGGCGCTGCTGGCGCTGGCGGTCCTGACCAAGCTGACGGCGCTGGCCCTCGTGCCCGGCGTCCTGGCGATCGTGATCGGCGCCCTCGTGCGCCAGTGGCGGAGCGGCGAGCGGGCGACGGTGCGAGCCGCGGCCACGACCGGGGTCGTCGCCGCCGCGGTCCCGGCCGTCGCCTACGCGGCGGCCGCCCTCGCCAGCGGCCGGTCGCTGATCCCGGGCGTGCTCGGGGACGCCGTCGAGGGGCGCAGCGCCGGCGCGGCCACCGGCGGCGACCTGCTCGGCTCGCTCAACTCGACGTGGCAGCTGTTCCTGCCGCGGCTGCCGTTCCTGGCCGACGAGCACCCGGGCGAGCCGATCTGGTCGGTCTGGGCGGACGGGCTCGTGGGCCGCTTCGGCGTCCTCGACTACGGGTTCCCGGCGCCGGTCCGGGCGTTCGCGGCGGCGCTCGCGCTGGTCGTCCTGGCGGTGGCGCTCCGCGGCCTCCGGCGGCTGGCCGGCGACGGCGGCTGGCGGTCGCTGGCGGCCCGGCACGGCCCGCTGCTGCTCGGCGCGGCCCTGACGACGATCGCCCTGGCCCTGATCATCGGCCGGATCGACTACCACTCGCGGCTCACCGGCGGTCCGGCGTTCCAGCAGGCGCGCTACCTGCTGCCGGCGCTGCCGGTGGCGGTGCTGGTCGTCGTCGCCGCGCTGCGCGGGATCGGCCGCCGCGCGCTGCCGGTCGTCGGCGTCGCGGCCGTCTCGACCGTCGGTCTCTGGGCGGCCGCCGCGTGGGCGATCACCGTGACCCGCTACTTCGGCTGACCGCCGCTCAGGCCTCGACCCGCTGGGTGGCGAGCGCCTCGCGCAGGCCCGCCTCGACCTTGCGCGCGGCGTTCTCCCAGGTGTGCTGGCGGACGAAGGCCAGGCCCTCGGCCGAGCGCCTGCGCCAGTGCTCGCGGTCGCTCAGCAGCCGCTCGAGCGCGTCGGCGAGCGCCGGGACGGTCGCCTCGGCCAGGTCGAGCGGCGGCGCGCCGCCGTAGGCCACCTCGCTGCTGAAGCCGGCCACGTCGACGCACGGCAGGCCGCAGGCGAGCATCTCCTGCGGGACCAGCGAGTAGTTCGTCAGCGACAGCGTCAGGCCGACCGTCGACTCGGCGTAGAGCTTGGACAGCTCCTGCGGCCGCAGCACGCCGGCGTGCTGGTGGGCGACCGTCAGCCCGAGTGGCGACGACCAGCCGAACGACACGATCCGCACGTCGTTGCGGCGGCGCGCCAGCTCGGTCAGGGCCATCGTCGCCAGCGGCCCCGCCCGGCGCGGGGTCACGGTCCGCCCGTAGAAGGCGATCGTGTCGGTCCGCCGCTCGACCTCGGGATGCTCGTGGTAGATCTCGTGGTCGACGCCGAGGTCGAACCAGGACGCGCCCCCGCCGTGCTGGTCGACCACCAGCTCGGCCAGCCAGCGGCTGGCGCAGATCGGGTGCAGGCCGAAGCCGTAGGTGCGCTCCGCCCACAGCCGCTCGGCCGACGTCGGGAAGAACTCCGGCTCGTGGTCCTGGACGAGGTAGGCGCGGGCCCCGGTGCGATCCAGCCGCAGCGAGGCGTAGACGGTGTCCCAGCCGGTCGCCAGCACCACGTTGGCCCCGCGCCACTCGCCGAAGCCGACGTGGACCGAGGCCTCCAGGTGGCGGAAGTGCGTGCGGATGTCGTCGCGGACGTCGGCCGGCGACTGGCGCAGGTGCATGCCGAACGGATCGTGCAGCCAGATCGAGCAGCGGTGCCCGAACCGCTCCAGCTGCTCGATCAGGGTGAAGATCGTCGCGTGGCCGCCGCTGCCGGGCCGGAAGCCGGGAACGACGATCGCGATCTCGAGCGGGCCGCCCTCGTCGGCGGGGCGCCAGGCCGGGTCCAGCGGCTCGACGCCGCGGGTCTCGACCTCGGCGACGACCGCGTACGGCTCGGCGTAGGCGCCGGGCTCGATCCGCCGGGTCGCGACGACGGCGGAGACCTCGTCGGCCGGCGTCTCGGCGGGGGGCGTCGGCCCGCCGTCCCCGACCCCGTCCCGTCCCTCGAGCGAGACCAGCCGGCGCACCGGCGCCGGCAGCTTGTGGGCGCGGCTCCCGGCGACGCCCGCGAGGCGCCGCCCGGCGTGGTGGCGCAGAGCCCGCAGCATCCAGCGACGGCGGGTGCCGACGCCGACGCCCCGCTCCTTCAGCCACTGCGCGTCGGCGCGCGCCTCGACCAGCGCGTCGCGGGCGATGCCGGCCGGGTAGAAGGACATCCGGTAGCCGGTGGTCTCGTGCAGGCCGCGGTACTCGTCGAAGTAGCGGCGCATGAACGACAGCCACGGGTAGTCGTGGGCGTGCAGCACGCCCGCCCGCGGCTGGTAGGCCTTGAACCAGCCGCCGTCGAAGGCGTCGCGGGCGAAGGCCTGGTCCTCGGCGTACTCGACGTCCCGGAACGGGATCTGCTCGAGCGCGCTGCGCCGGTAGGCGGCGTTGGCGTTGGAGAGGAACCCGACCTGCCAGCCGGGCCAGTCCGCGCGCTCCTGGACCTGGACGCGGCCGTCGGGCGACATCGGCCCGAAGAAGTCGGTCAGCTCGCGCGCGATCATCGGGCTGGTGTCGGGGCGCGGGAGGTGCGGCCCGTAGGCGGCGGCGATCCGCGCGTCGACGGCGAACGCCTCGACGTAGGCCTGCAGCCAGCCGGGCAGCGGCGTCGCGTCCTGGGTCAGGAAGGCGACGATGTCGGCGGTGGTCCGCTGGACGGCGAGGTTGCGCGTCCGCCCGTGCCCGAAGGTCTCCGGCGCGATCTCCAGGACCTCGAAGCCCGCCGCGCGGGCCGCGTCGACCGAGCCGTCGGTCGAGCCCGAGTCGATCACCAGCAGCTCGTCCGCCCCCTGGGACGCGGCGGCGGCGAGCACCTCCTCGAGCAGGGGCATCCCGTTCTTGACGGGGATGACGATCGCGGTGGTGGGGCCTGGGACGGGGGAATCCACCCCGGGCACGCTACCGCTCGTGCGCTGTACGCTGCGCTGCTCCGGCTGGGCGCGGCGCCACTCGCCGGCATGGTCGGGGCCCCGGACGTCTACCCTGTCCGGCTGTGGCTGAGCCTGCGCTCGTCGTCCAGGACCTCGACAAGACGTTCCGGATTCCCAAGCAGCACGTGAACACGCTCAAGGAGCGCGCGCTGCACCCGTTCCGCTCGACGGACTACCGCGAGTACCACGTCCTCAAGGACATCTCGTTCGAGATCGGTCGCGGCGAGTTCTTCGGGATCGTCGGGCGCAACGGCTCCGGCAAGAGCACGTTGCTGAAGTGCATGGCCGGGATCTACCGGCCGGAGCGCGGGCGGATCCAGGTCGCCGGCCGGCTGGCCCCGTTCATCGAGCTGGGCGTCGGCTTCAACCCCGACCTGACCGCGCTCGACAACGTCGTGATCAACGGCGTGATGATGGGCCTCTCGACTCGCGAGGCCCGGCGGCGCTTCGACGAGGTGATCGAGTTCGCCGAGCTGGGCGACTTCCTCGACCTGAAGCTGAAGAACTACAGCTCCGGCATGCAGGTGCGGCTGGCGTTCGCCGTGATGGTCCAGGCGTCGGCCGACGTGCTGCTGATCGACGAGGTCCTGGCGGTCGGCGACGCGTCGTTCCAGCAGAAGTGCCTCGACGTCTTCTACCGGCTGCGCGACGAGGGCCGCACGATCATCCTCGTGACCCACGACATGTCCGCGGTCGAGCGCTTCTGCCACCGCGCGATGTTCCTCCAGGACGGGCGGATCCAGATGATCGGCGACCCGGCCGAGGTCGGGCACGCGTACCTGGCGGCGAACTTCGCCGGGCCGGCGGGGGCCGAGGAGGCCGCCGCCGACGCCGAGGGCCGGGCGCTGGTCGACGCGCGGTTCGAGGACGCCAAGCAGCTGCCGGTCTCCAGCCTCGCCAGCGGCGAGCGGCTGCGGACCACGGTCACGGTCGAGGCGACCCAGACGATCGAGCACCCGACGCTCGTCGTCCAGCTCCGCGACGCCGAGCACAACGTCCTCACCGGCGCCCGCGTCGAGCTCTACGACCACGGCGCGCTGGAGGCCGGTCGCCGGCTGCGGATCGAGACCGAGTGGGACCTGACCCTCGCCGACGGGCACTACGACCTCGGGGTGCTGCTGACCCAGGGCTCGGCCGAGACCGAGATCGTGGTCGACGCCCGCAACGCGGCCGAGCTGGTCGTCCACTCGGCGGACCGCGGCGTCGTCGGGCTCGTGCAGCCGCCGACCACCGTCCGGATCACCGGCGTCGAGCGGGAGCGCGTCTGATGAAGCTCGAGCTGGAGCCCCCGATCTCGGCCGACGAGCCGGCGCCGCTGCGCGAGATGAAGGGCCCCTCGGCCCTCGGCGGCGGCTGGACCCGCTTCTGGTCGCTGACCTGGACCGTCGCGGTCACCGAGTTCCGCCTGACCTACTTCGGGTCGGCGCTGGGCTACCTGTGGACGCTGATGCGGCCGCTGATGATGTTCGGCGTCTACTACGTGATGTTCACGCAGATCGTCAAGCTGGGGCAGGGCATCACGCACTACCCGGCGCTGCTGCTGATGAACATCATGCTGTTCCAGTTCTTCGTCGAGGCGACGTCGAACGCCGTCCAATCGGTGGTCGCGCGCGAGAACCTGGTCCGCAAGATGCAGTTCCCGCGGATGGTGATCCCGCTCTCCGTCGTCGGCACGTCGTTGCTGAACCTGGCGGTCAACCTGGTCGCGGTCTTCGTCTTCGTGCTGGCCAACGGCGTGCCGATCCGCTGGACCTGGCTGCTCTTGCCGCTGGCGCTGATCCCGCTGGTGATGCTGACCGTCGGCGTCTCGATGATCCTGGCCGGGGCGTTCGTCAAGTACCGCGACGTGCTGCCGGTCTGGGGCGTCGTCTCGCAGGCGCTGTTCTACGCCTCGCCGGTGCTCTACACGATCGAGAAGCCGCCGGACAAGATCCGCAACATCCTCGAGTTCAACCCGCTGACCGGGATCATGGAGGGCGTCCGCTACCTGATCGTCGATCCCCACGCCCCCGGCGGGATCACGGCGCTCGGCGGTTGGCCGCAGGCGCTCGTGCCGCTGGGGCTGATCGTCGGCCTGTTCGCGTTCGGGCTCTGGTACTTCAACCGCCAGGCGACCGTCGCGGCGGAGCTGCTCTAGGCGAGCGCGGCCGCGCTCAGTGCGCGAGGCCGCGCTTCAAGGCCCGCAGCGGGGCGGTGATCCGCCAGCTGAGCGACGAGACCACCGCCTGGTAGACGCGCTCGACGCGCTCCAGGCGTGCCACCGCCTCGCGCAGCGCGATCCGCTCCCGATCCCACCGCATCCGCTCCAGCTCCCACGCGCGACGCTCGGCCCTGACCAGGAGCAGCTCGTCGCGCATCGACAGCAGCTCGCGTTCGACCTCCGCGAGCGGCGGACCGGCGGATGTGACCCCATCCAACCGTCCATGACCCATGCCGCAACCCTAGCGCTCGCCCGGGCGACCGTCGATCCACGGGTGGCCGGCAGGGGTGGGTCGGGGGCCCGACGACGGCCCGTAGACTGCGCGGCGTGCGGTTCGAGGTCGTCACTGGTCCGGGGCTGGACGCCCGCGGTCGCGATCTCGCCGAGCGGGCCGAGCGGGCGCTCGCCGCGGTCGCGGTCACCGCCGTCCAGGCCGATCAGCCGACGGTCCACGAGCCGGCGGGCGAGGACGTCGTGCGGCTGCTCGTCGAGCCGGCGACCTGGCTGCCGCCGACCGCCGACGGCGACGGGCTGGGACGGTCGATCGTGCTCTCGACCGCGGCCTACGGCTCCGAGGCGCTGATCGAGGACCTGGCGCGCGGCGCGGTCAGCGGCGGCCTGGCGCTGGTCGACCCGCGCGCGGCCGAGGTCGCGGAGCTGGAGCTCGACGTGCCGGTGGCGGCGGTCCCGATCGGGACGACCGGTGGCCCGGCGGACGGCCCGCGCCCGGTGGCGGTGGCGACCTGCGGCTCCGAGGCCCGGCGGCGGTTGCGGCTGCTGGCGCTGGCGGCGCCGCGGCTCGACGCCCTGCCCTGCGAGCACCGCTTCGTCGACGGCGACGGCGTCGGCGCACCGCCGTCGCTTCCGGAGCTGCTCGGGCGAGCGGTGATCTTCGCCGACCTGGCCGACGACGAGCAGTGGTCCGAGCATCCGATCGAGATCGTCGTGGCGGCCGAGCAGGGCGCGCTGCCGATCACCGAGCGGGCCGTCACCGGCCTGCCGGAGGCCGCCCGCGAGCTGGTGCTGCGGGCGCCGGCCGAGACGCTGCTGTGGCGCGCCGCGGAGCTGGCGGCGCGGCCGTCGTGGGCGGCCGAGCGGGCGGCGGCGCTGGCGCAGGCGCTCGCCGACGCGTGGCCGCTGTCGCGGATGGGCGAGACGCTGGCCGATCTCGGCCGCCGGGTGCTGGAGCGACCGCTCCCGGTCGAGCGCGGCCCGCTGCCGGCCCCGCACCGGCCGCCGTCGCCGCGGCCCCTGGTCGAGCACCTGCGGGCCGCTCAGGCCGAGCCCGACGCCCACCTGCGCGCCGGCATCCAGCGGGTCCTGACGGGGCTCCAGCAGCTCGAGCGGCGGGTCGCCCGCATCGAGCGCTCCGGCGACGGCGACGACCGGGCGACGGCCGTCGAGCGGCTGACCGGCGAGCGGGCGACGCCGCCGACCATCAGCCTGATCGTCCCCTGCTTCCAGGCCGCGGCCACCCTCCGCGAGACTCTCGACGCCGCCGCGGCGGCGATCCAGCCGCTGGTCGACCGCGATCCGCCGGTCGCGGTCGAGGTGATCGTCGTCGACGACGGCTCCCACGAGCGCGAGTCCGAGATCGTGCGCGAGTGGGCGGCCGAGCGGCAGGGCGTCGCCGTCGTGCTCGCCCGCCACGCGATCAACCGCGGCCTCGGCGCGGCCCGCAACACCGGTCTCGAGCTCGCGCGCGGGGAGTTGGTCCTGCCGCTCGACGCCGACAACCTGCTCTGGCCGCTCGGCCTCCAGCGGCTCCACGACGCGCTCGTCGCGGACCCCGGGGCCGCGCTCGCCTACGGGATCCTGCAGGAGTTCGACGCCGGCGGTCCGGTCGGGCTGCGCGGCCGCCACCCGTGGCAGCCGGAGCGCTTCCGGTACGGCAACTACGTCGACGCCCTGGCGCTCGTGCGGACCGCCGCGCTGCGCGAGGCCGGCGGCTACACCGAGCAGCTGTCGGTCCCCGGGTTCGAGGACTGGGACCTCTGGTGCCGGTTCGTCGAGCGCGACCTGCGCGGTGCCTGGGTGCCGCAGCCGGTCGCCGGCTACCGGATCCGGGCCGGGGCGATGAGCGACGACTTCCACCTCTCCTACGTCCGCCCGTTCGCCGAGATGATCGAGCGGCACCCCGGGCTCTTCGCGTGAGCGCCGGTCGTCCACAGGTCGTGCTCGCGACCCGCGAGCTGCTGCCGTTCCACGGCCCGTTCGGGGGCGGGGGGATCGGGGCCTACGTCGCCGAGACCGCCCGGGCGCTGCAGCCGATCGCCGACGTCACGCTGCTGGTCGCCGACTGGCTGAAGCCGGAGCACGACGCGCTGGCGGCGGCCGGCGATCCGCGGCTGGACCACGGCGGGGCGCGGATCCTCTGGGTCCCGGTGCCGGAGCCGGACGAGCTGGGCGGCTTCTACGCCCACATGCAGCTCTACGCCGCGCGGGTGCTGGAGGTCCTCCGGGCCGGGTTCCCCGACCGCGGCCCCGACCTGGTCGAGTTCTGCGACTACCTCGGCGAGGGCTTCTGCACCGTCGAGGCCCGGCGCGCCGGCGACCCACTGCTGGCCGAGACCCTGATCGCCGTGCGGCTGCACACCAGCGTCGAGATCTGCGACGTCCTCAACGGGCACCAGACGGCGCTCTTCGATCCCCGGCTGACGCGCCAGATCGAGCGCCGGACGCTGGAGCAGGCCGACGTCCTGCTGCACGGCGGCGGCGACGTCCTGGGCACCTACCGCCGCTGGTACGGCGACCGGCTCGCGCCGGCCGTCCGCGTGCGGCATCCGCTGGCGGCGGAGCCGACCGATCCGGGGCCGGCCCCCGACGGGCCGCTGCGGATGCTCTACGTCGGCCGGCTCGAGCGGCGCAAGGGCGTCGAGGACCTGGTGGAGGCGGTCGCGGCGATCGGCGGCGACTGGTCGCTGTCGCTGCTGGGGGCCGACACCGCGACGGGCCCGCGCGGAGCGTCGATGCGGCGGGTGCTCGAGCGCGGCGTCGCCGGCGACGGCCGGATCCGCTTCCTCGACGCGGTCCGTCGCGAGCAACTGCCGCAGGCGATGGCCGAGCACGACCTGCTGGTGCTGCCGTCGCGCTGGGAGTGCTGGCCCTACGTCGCGCTCGAGGGGATGCTCGCCGGCCTGCCGCTGGTCGCGCCGCCCGTCGGCGGGCTGACCGAGATGGTGGTCGACGGCCGGACCGGGTGGCGGGTCCCGGCGACCGGCGAGGAGGCGCTGCGCGCGACGCTCGAGCCGCTGGTGCTGGAGCCCGCCCGTGCTCGCGCCCTGCGCGGCGGCGCGGCCCTGCGCGACCACGTCGCCGCGCTGACCGACGCCGACGCGATCCGCGGCGAGTACGAGCGGCTGCTGGCACGCCCGCGGGCGATCCTCGGCCGTGTCGCGCGGCCCGCCGGCGAGCCCGATCCGCTGGTCTCGATCGTGATCCCCTACCACCGGATGCACCGGTTCGTGACCGAGACGGTCGACTCCGCGTTCGCCCAGAGCTACCGGCGGATCGAGGTCCTGCTGATCGACGACGGCTCGTTCGGGCCCGACGACGGGGTGCTCGCCGAGCTGGCCACGCGCTACCCGCTGACGGTGCTCTCCCAGCCCAACCGCGGTCTCGCGGCCGCCCGCAACTTCGGGATCGGCCAGAGCCGCGGGCGCTACGTGCTGCCGCTCGACGCCGACAACCTGCTGGAGCCCGAGTTCGTGGCGCGGGCGGTCGCGATCCTCGAGACCGAGCCCGACGTCCACTACGTCAGCAGCTGGAACCGCTACGTCGACGAGCACGGCGCCGCCCTGCCGGAGCCGAACGTCGGCTACCAGCCGCTGGGCAACTGGTCGCCGCTGGTCGAGGAGCGCAACGTCGCCGGCGACGGCACGGCGGTCCTGCGCCGGCGCCTGTTCGACCGCTTCCGCTACCCGCCGGACCTGACCAGCTTCGAGGACTGGGCGCTCTACCGGCTGCTGCACCGGGCCGGGCTGCACGGGCGCGTGATCCCCGAGCGGCTGTGGCGCTACCGGGTCCGCGAGGACTCGATGCTGCGGACGGTCGGCGACGTGCACGAGACGCGGCTGCGGGCCGAGATGGAAGCGCAGATCGCCGAGGAGGAGATGACGTGGACGTCCACGAGCGCCTGAGCCTGGAGGCCGTCAGCGCCGACACGCTGATCGCGGCCGAGCACCGCCACCGCTACGAGCTGACCGCGCGCGCCGCCGCCGGCCGCCGCGTGCTCGACCTCTGCTGCGGGGTCGGCTACGGGAGCGCGATCCTGGCCGCCGCCGCGGAGTCCGTCGTGGCCGTCGATCGCGACGCCGCCGCGACCGACGCCGGCCGCGCCGCCGCGATCCGGTCCGGGATCGAGAACGTCGAGTTCGTGACGGCCGACGCGCTGCGCTTCCTGCGCTCCGTCGAGGCCGGGCGCTTCGACCTCGTCGTCTGCTTCGAGGGCCTCGAGCACCTGCCGCAGGTCGAGCTGGTCGCGGACGAGCTCGGGCGGCTGGTCGAGGGCGGCGCGGCGCTGCTGGCGTCGGTCCCCAACAGCGGGACCTTCGGCGAGGAGAACGACTTCCACCTGACCGACTTCGACCCGGCCGGCGCGCGGGCGCTGGCCGACCGGATCCCCGGTGCGACGCTGGCGTTCCAGACCCATGCCGAGGGCAGCGTGATCCGGTCCGCCGAGACCGACGTGGTCGACGCGCGGGTGCGGCTCACGGGGGAGCAGGACCTCGACTGGGCCAACCACTTCCTGATCCTCGCCGGCCTCGACGCCGGCGAGCTGCTGGGCGTCGGCGACGCCGCGCTGCACCTGGCCGTGGCCCCCGTCAACCATCGCTACATGCGCGGGCTCGAGCGGGCCAATCGCGACCTGCAGGCCACGAACATGCGGCTCACCCGCGAGCGCCTGGGACGGTTCCGGGCGGCGGCGGCCGATCGCGCCGACGACCACGGCGACGGCGCGGCGAGCGGCGAGCGGATCGCGCGGCTGGAGCGCGAGCTGGCCGAGGCGCGGCGCGAGCGCGACGAGCACCGACGTGCCTGGGTCGTCGTCCGCCACAGCCGGCTGACGCGCCTGGCCGCGCGGCTCTCCGGCCATCGCTTCGACTGACGGCGGCCGCGCGCCGGGCGCCGCGCCGTCGCCGGCGGCCGGGTAGCGTCCCGGGCCGGATGGAGCTCTTCGCGGACCAGGTCTGGCAGATGTCCTACGGCGAGCGGGCCGCGATCGAGGGCCTGCTGGCGGTCGTCGAGCCGTCGCTGGCGATCGAGATCGGGACCGCCGAGGGCGCGAGCCTGCGCCGGATCGCCGCCCGCAGCACCGAGGTCCACTCGTTCGACCTCGTGGCCCCGCAGCTGGACCTGCCGGACAACGTCACGCTCCACGGCGGCGACTCGCACGAGCTGCTGCCGCGGCTGCTGGCGGAGCTGGCGCAGGCGGGCCGCAACGTCGACTTCGTGCTCGTCGACGGCGACCACTCCGCCGAGGGCGTGCGGCGCGACGTCGAGGACCTGCTGGCGTCGCCGGCGATCTCGCGCACGGTCATCGTCGCCCACGACAGCGGCAACGAGACGGTCCGCGCGGGCCTCGACGCGGTCGCCTACGGGGCCTGGCCGAAGGTCGCCCACGTCGACCTCGACTTCGTCCCCGGGCACCTCGGCGCGGAGCGCTTCCCCGGCGAGCTCTGGTACGGCCTCGGGCTGATCGTCGTCGACGCCACGCGACCGGCGTACTTCCAGCCGGGCCCGGTCCAGCGCGAGCGCCACCACGGTGGCCAGGTGCTGGCGCTGGCGCGCGACGCGATCGCGGCGGGCGGCCCGCCGACCCCGGCGCTGGAGGCCGCCAACGCGCGGATCGCCGCGCTCGAGCGGCAGGTCGCCGAGCGCGACGGCGAGATCGAGCACCACCGCGCGCTGTGGCAGGCGCTGATGGCCTCGCCGAGCTGGAGGCTGACGGCGCCGCTGCGGCTGGCCAAGCGGCTGGCGTCGCGCCGCTGAGCGGCTACCAGCCGTGGTGCCGCGAGGCGCCGGGGTCGCCGACCCCGGTCGCCGCGCCGCAGGCCGCGGCATAGCCGACGAAGGTCAGCTCGCCGCCGCCGACCAGCGAGACCTCGACCTGCTCGCTCGGGCGGGGCAGCGCCAGCGCGGCGTGCCAGGGCGGGATGCCGACGTGGTTGGGCACCGCGGGCGCCGGCAGCGTCCGCCCATCCACGTGCACCTGCAGCGCGTGGGCGGGATCGGTGGCGGCGACGAAGCCGACGTGCAGCTCGGAGGTCGCGACCGGGAACCGGAGCGGGAAGCGGACCCCGGGCGCGAGCACCAGCCGGCCGTCGTCGCGCATCCAGGCGGCCCCGGCGGCGTCGCGATCGATCCGCATCCGCCACGGGCGCACGAGCGGCGGGCGGTCGGCGACGGGACGGGCGGCGAGGATCGTGTCGATCCAGCTGCGCGACCAGGCCGGCGGCAGGTCGGGACGCCAGGCGTCGAACGAGGCCTGCAGCTGCAGCTCCTCGAGCCGCACCGGCCGGGCCGGATAGAGCTCGGCGGCGTAGCCCGAGGCGACGGTGCGCTCGGCGAGATCGCCGAAGACCAGCTCGAACTCGTGGAACGAGACGCCGCGGCCCCAGCGCGCCGCGGCCAGCCGTGCGGCGTCGGGGCCCTCGGCCACGGCCTCGGCGATCGCGTCGGCGAACTCCCGGCGGCCGGAGCGGTCGGCGTAGCGGACCAGGACGTCGTCCGGCAGCGCGTCGACGTAGGCCATCTGGGCGCTGTGGTGGTCGACCGGCGTCAGGCGGTTCGGCAGCTCGGCGACGACGACGTGGCCGTCGGGAGCGACGACGTCGCGGGCGGCGGCCAGGACCGCGAGCCGCTCGTCGAGCGTCAGGTGCTCGACCACGGCGTAGAGCAGGACCACGTCGATCCGCTCGCCGATCGCCCGCACGTGGTCGACGATCTCGGTCGCCGGGACCACCCGCAGGTCGACGTTCTCGAGGCCCCGTCGCGCGGCCCGGAAGCGCGCCTGGGCGACCGCCTCGGCGTCGATGTCGACGCCGATGTGGCGGCCGACCAGCGGGGCGAAGGCGCAGCTGACCGCGCCCTGCCCGCACCCGTACTCCAGCACCGTCGCACCGCCCAGCGGGACCGTCCGCGCGATCCACGGCAGCAGGTGGTCGCGCGCGTTGCGCAGGCGGGCGCTCCACTCCGGGTGCTCGGGACCGAAGCGCTCGTCGCTCACCGCGCGCAGCCTACCGGCGGCGGGCCGCGCCCCGGTCAGGGCCGGACCTCGAATCGGACGGTGAGCTTGTTGCCCTTCCGCCCCGCGGCGTCGGTGGCCTGGAGCCGCAGGCGGTAGTGGCCGCGGGCCAGCAGCTTCGCGATCGGCTTGCGGGTCAGCGTCAGCGTGGTCCGGCCCTTGCCGGCCGCGATCGTCCTGCTGCCGGGCAGCGGGGCGTAGCGGGTGCAGCGCTTGGCCCGTGCGTTGCGCCTGGTCCGCCGGACGCAGGTGGTGGTCCGCTTGCCGCCCGTGCCGGTGACCCGCGTCCGGCCGACGACGGCCTTCTCGACGTCGTACCTGACGGTGGCGGGATCGGAGAGCAGGAAGCCGAGCTTCGCCCGCGTGCGGCGCCGCAGGATCCGCGGCGTCAGCGTCAGCTTCGACATCCGCGGGGCGGCCGCCGCCGCGCCACCGCCACCGCCGTCGCCGCCCCCTCCGCCTCCTCCGCCGGTGCCGCCCCCACCGCCGTCGCCGCCACCGGTCGCCGGCTCGGGGACCGCGCGGTAGAGCGCGACGACGCCGCGGGTCGTCCCCGGGGTCGGCGAGCCGCCGAGGAAGCTGCCGGAGACGCCGGCGCCGACCACGTACTGGCCGTCGGCGGTGCGGGCCAGCGCGCGCAGGCTGCTGCCGGGGCCGCTGGTCGGCGTGTCGCTGTTGCCGTTGACGAACGCGTAGGTGGTGCCCGGTCCCGACGGGAAGCTCGGGAACGACGGCCCGAGCGGCGCGCCGAAGCCGGCCAGCGGCAGGCCGCTGGCCACGTCGAGCGCGGTCAGCGACATCACCCGGTACTGGCTGCCCTCGGCGGTCCCGCCGACGTAGACGGTGCGCGGCGTCGCGAGCAGGGCCATCGCTCCGGGCAGCGGGTAGCGCAGCGCGGTCGCCTCGGGCCGGGCCGAGGCGCCCCAGGTGACGGCGCCGCCGATGCTGGCGAACCACTCGGCGCTGCTGAGGTACCCCGCCTGGCCGGCGGTGACGACGCGGCCGTCGGCGGCGATCGCGACAGCAGCGGCGGCCGAGAACGCGGCGCCGCCCTCGGGTCGCGCGTAGGGACCGCCGCCGTAGCCGCTCTCGGGCGCGCCGGTCGGGCCGAGGCGCCCGGTCGCGGCGCTCGACGCGCCGTAGTTGTCGATCAGCGAGCCGGCGTAGACGATCCGCCCGTCGGCCTGCGCCGCGACCGCGGCGGCGGTCGACGCCTGGGTGCCGGGCTGCCGCGGCAGCTGCCAGGCACCGTCGCCGTCGAAGCTCGTGTCCGGCTGGCCGCTCGTGGTCCAGCGCGCGACGGTCGCCGCGGCGGAGCTGTCGGAGAGGAGGCTCTCGCCGGCGACGACGACCTGGTCGCCGGGCGCCAGCGTCATCGCCGCCCCGGCGGTCCCGCTGCCGGGCAGCGCCACCGCGACCCCGCCGTTGCCGTAGCCGCCGTCCAGGTGCCCGTCGGCGGAGAACCGCTCGGCCAGCAGGCCGAAGGCCGCGTTGCCCTGCCGCAGCCCCCCGCCGACGACGATCCTGCCGTCGCGCTGGACGGCGACGCCGCTGGCGTAGGAGCCGGTCGCCCCGGCCGCCGCGCCGGTGAACGACGCCGGGCCGCGGGCGATGCCGCCCGCGCCGAAGCCCGGGTCGAGCTGGCCGTCGGCGCGGTAGCGGGCGACGATCAGGCGCGGCGCGCTGGCCGAGCCCTCGTAGCCGGCGACCAGGAAGCCGTCGCCCTGGACCGCGACCGCCGAGAACGCGGTGTCGGGCGGGCCGAGCACGACGCCGGCGGTCTGCGGCGGCGCGGCGGCGCCGAACGACGACACCAGCGACCCGGGCGTCCCCGGGGCCGGTGTGCCGGGGAGCGCCGCGCCGGCCGCCGCCGGCAGGGCCAGCAGCGGCAGCGCGGTGGCGAGGAGCGCGCGACGGAGCGACACGGCTACGGCCGGACCTTGAACTGCATGGTCAGCTTGTTGCCCTTCTGGCCCTTGGCGTCGGTCGCCTGGAGCTGCAGCCGGTAGTCGCCGCGGCCGAGCACCTTCGTGACCACCTTGCGGGTCAGCGTCAACGTGTTCTGCCCCTTCTTGGCCTTGATCGTCCGGCTGCCCGGCAGCGGCGCGTAGCGGACGCAGCGCTTCTTGCGCGCGTTCTGCGCGGTCTGCTTGATGCAGGTCGTCTTGCGCGCCTTGCCGGTGCCGGTCGCGATCAGGCGGCCGGTGGTGGCCTTCTCGACGTAGTACTTGACGGAGCCGGGCGCGGCGAGCAGGAACGTCAGCTTCGCCTTGGTCCTCGCGGTGAACGTCCGCGGCGTCAGCTTCAGGCTCGACATCCGCGGGCCGAGCGGTCCGGGCGGGGGCGGCGGCGTCACGTGGCCCTGCTCGTCCGGCAGCGCGGGCGGGCTGTAGGGGTAGGCCCCGTAGCGCGCCAGGACGCCGTAGGTCTGGGTCCCCGCGGGCACGGTCGCGGTGCCCGCGACGTAGACCCCGGCGGCGCCCAGCGCGACGCCGGTCCCCCGGACCGCCGTCGAGTTCGAGCCCTGCACGCCGGTCTTGGTCTCGCCGCCGGCGCCGAATCCGCCGTCGAGGCCGCCGTTGCCGTCGAGCGCGGCGATCGAGAGCCGCGAGATGCCGAGGTCGTAGGTCCCGCCGACGTAGGCGTGCGCGCCGTCGACCGCGATCCCGTAGCCGCCCGGCATCGGCACGTTGGGCGGGAAGTTCTCGCCGTCGGAGGCGTTGCGGTAGGCCTTGCCGCCGGCCCCGAACGCGTCGTAGGCGCCGCCCGCCTGCAACCGGATCGCCAGCGACAGCGCGCCGACCGATCCGCCCTGCCGCGCCGCGCCGGCGGCCGCGATCCGCCCGTCGCCGAGCAGCGTGACGTCGTTGAGCGAGGAGAAGGCGGCGCCGACCGCGTACTGCTCCAGCAGCGTGCCCGATCCGCGGAACGTCCCGTCGGGGCTGCCGTCGGCGTTGACGCGGACGGCCAGGCCGAGCGTCGGCTGCCCGATCTGCTGCGAGCCGACCGCGACGATCCGCCCGTCGGCCTGGACGCGCAGCGCGGCGATCCGCGACGGGCCGGGGGCGACCCGCACCCCGCCGCCGAGGCCGCCGTCCGGTGCTCCGGCGCTGGTCAGCCGGGCCACCGTGGCGCCGGGGCTCGGATCGGTCTGGTCGTTGACGGAGCTGCCGCCGAGGACGATCCCGCCGCCGGGGGCGATCGCGACCGCGTTGGCCTCGCCCTGGCCGTTGAAGCCGGCTCGGACGGCCTGGACGCCGTCCCCGTCGAAGCTCGTGTCGCGCTTGCCGTCGGCGTTCAGCTTGACCGCCACCATGCCGTCGGGCAGGCCCGCGGCGCGAGCGGTCGCGGAGATCACCAGCTTGCCGTTGGCGAAGAGCGCGACCCCGGTCCCCTCGAGCGAGGTCGCGTCGCCGACGGCCTGGCTCGGGGTCGGCAGCTCGGCCGCGAACGACCCGTCGGGGGATCCGTCGGCGTTGAGGCGCGCGACGAACAGCTGCGAGCTGCCCGCCGGCCCCGAGCTGCCGACCACGACGGCCTTGCCGTCGGGCCCGACGGCGACCGCCGCGATCCGGGTTCCGTCCTGGAACCGGGCGATCCCCGGACCGGCCGGGCTGCCGGCGGCGAACCCGCCGTCGAGCTGCCCGAGCGGCGCGGCGGACGCGGCGCTGGCGAGGACGAGCGCGCCGCTGGCGGCGAGCATGGTGAACTGCGCCAGACGGCGCGAACGACCTCGCGAAGCGAGGCAACGACGAGTGGACATGATCCGCTCCTTGACCCTGGGAGATCCCGGCACCCCACCGGGACGGACTGGACCCAGGCTATCCGATGGTCGGCGAGCCACGACGCGGTTCCCCGCAGGCCCGCAAGCGGTCGTTCGGCGGGCGTCGGCTCTGTCGTCCAACCGACGTAGCCGACGTAGCCGAGGCGTCAGGAGTGGTGTCCATGCCGTGAACCGGGCGTCTTGGCGGCGCGGGTCGCCCGTCGACGTGAGACAGTCACCCTGCGCAAGGGGAACAGGTCACGTCGTGGCCGTTGCGTGTCTCGGGGCTCACCGGTGTCGGAGCCTTCGGGGGTGGGGAGCGGTCCGGTCAGGCCGCCCTGAGATCGATCACGACACCGGTGTCTCAAAGGGAGACCGACATGGGTCAGAAGACCACGCGTCGCGCCAAGCGCGCCGCGATCACCGGCGGCGTCCTCGCCGTCACGCTCGCCGCGGCCGCTCCGGCGTCGGCTGCTCTCGGTGGGGCGAACCCCGCCAACTACAACCACGTCCCGGACCTGCGCTCGGTGACCTTCGGGTCCAGCGGTCCGGACAAGATCGCCTGGTTCACGTTCGACGAGAACCTGGCCAGCAACGCGATCGACCCGGCGCAGTTCACGCTCGGCGGCTACGCCTCGTCCGACCGCCTCCCGACCGCCAACGCGGCCTCGGTCGTCGGCACCAAGCCGAACACCGTCGAGCTGCGCTGGACGTCGACCTCGCCGGACTTCGACGAGACCACCTACGGCGTCGTCAACGCCGGTGCGGTCCGGGCGTTCAACGGCAACCAGCCCAACCGCGTCGACTCGACGTCGGTGACGGGCGCCAAGGGCCAGGACGGGACGCGCGGGCACTCCGTGGCGCCGGACCTGGTCGGCGTGCGGGTCGACGAGTCGAACCTCAACGCCAACGTCCTGATCTACACCTTCGACCAGAAGATCAAGGGCCCGGTCGTCGCCGGCGCCTACGGCTTCCTCAAGCAGGACGGCGCCAGCGTCGCCGGTGCCTCGATCGCGTCGCTGAGCGACTACGAGGTCGCGGTCCGCTTCCCGTCGCTGCCGGGCGACAGCCTGGTGACGGAGGCGGTCAACGGCTTCGTCAACGTCGGCAGCGGCACGTTCGCCAAGAACTACGCCTCGGACGCCGACCACCAGGCGGCCGTGACGGTGCTCGCGGTGGCCGGCAAGAGCAAGTCGACGGCGATGCCGGACCTGCTGTCGGCCGAGCTCGGCTCCAGCGGCGGCTCGACGTCGATCACGTTCAACTTCGACGAGCCGGTCCACAACCCGATCGCGGGCCTGATCAACGCCCGCACCTCGACCGGCAAGTTCGTCACCGCGACGTCGGCCGTCGTCAACGCGGACGGCAAGTCGATCACGGCGAACTACCCGAACCCGATCGCCAACCAGTCGCAGGAGCACTTCGTCCAGGGGATCCTGTTCGGCGGCGCGGTCCTGAACGCCAACAACGTCCCGCTCTTCGGCGACTCGGCGCCGATCGGCGGCAACGCGGGTGCGCTGGCGACCGGTTGGACGTCGGCGCCCGACGCGACGTCGGCGACGTTCAACAAGAGCAACGGCCAGGTCGACGTGACGCTCGACACGCGCCTGACGATCCCGTCGGTCGATCCGACGCAGTTCAGCCTGATCGACAACAACGGCGATCTGATCGTCGCGGGTGCCGCGTCGGTCGTGAGCCAGGGCTCCAACGGCGCCCCGGGTCCGCAGACGATCCGCCTGCAGTTCCTGCCCAACCAGGTCGCGGTCGCCTCGGCGATCGAGATCAACGGCTGGAACGCGGGCGGCCTGCTCGGCGTGCCGTTCTTCGCCTCGCTGGGCGGCATCGACGCGCCGAACTCGGTCCCGGTCGCGCAGTCGCTGTCGGCGTCGGCGTCGGCGGCGGCGATCGCTCCGGTCGGCACCCCGAAGTCGGCGTTCAAGCTGCGCCGTCCGAAGACGGTGGCGGTCCTCCCGGCCAAGATCCGCAAGGCCCTGAAGCCGACCAAGAGCGCCAAGCGGGCGCGCGCCAACGCCAAGGTCCTCAAGGCCTACGCGCTGAGCACGCCCAAGGTCAAGGTCGTCTCGGTCAAGAAGGCCGCCAAGAAGGCCGGCAGGTAGCTCACGCTCCCAGGTCCTGCGCGCTGATCGCGCGCCGGGCCCGGCGGCCGCCCTCCCGGCGGCCGCAGGTACGCGCCGCGGTCGTCTCGACCGCGGCGCTTCGCGTTCCCCTGGTGGTCACGGGCGATGCGGAACGTCGACGTTGGGGGTCTCCTTGGGGTGGCCCCCGGTTGTCGCTCCCACGGCGACCGTCTTTCCTTGCAGCTTCTGTGCGGCCGCCCTGCGGTGGCCGCGGGGTGCGACTCGCCGCCTTGGTCAGGCCGAGCGGGTCGGAAACGACACACCAGGCCTCGAAGGAGACCCTCCATGACTCAGCACTCTCGGCGCCTCGCGCGCCGTGCCACGATCGCCGGCGGCGTGCTCGCCGTCTCGCTCGCGGCCGCCGCTCCCGCCTCCGCTGCCCTCGGCAGCGCCAACCCGGCCAGCTACAACCACGTGCCGGACCTGCGTTCGGTGACGTTCGGCGAGTCCGGTCCGGACAAGGTCGCCTGGTTCACCTTCGACGAGCCGCTCGCGACCAACGCCATCAACCCGGCGCAGTTCACGCTCGGCGGCTACGCCTCGAGCCAGCGGATCCCGACCGCGGACGCGGCGTCGGTCGTCGGCAGCAAGCCGAACACGGTCGAGCTGCGCTGGACGTCCAACGACCCGGACTTCGACGAGACGACCTACGGCGTCGTCAACGGCGGCGCGGTCCGGGCGTTCAACGGCAACCAGCCCAACCGCGTCGACTCGACGTCGGTCACGGGCGCCAAGGGCCAGTCGGGCACGCGCGGCCACTCGGTCGGCCCGGAGCTGACCGGCGTGCGGGTCGACGAGTCGAACCTGAACGCCAACGTCCTGATCTACACCTTCGATCAGAAGATCGACACCGGCGCGGTCGTCGCGGCCAACTTCCGCTTCATCAAGCAGGACGGGACGACGGTCTCGGGCGCCGGCGTGTCGGCGTCCGCCAGCGACTACGAGGTCGCCGTGCGGTTCCCGTCGCTGCCGAACGACCACCTGGTGACCGAGGCCGTCGAGGGCCAGGTCGCCGACTTCGGCGTGCAGTCCAAGAACTACGCCAACCCGAACACGCCGGGCGTCGTCGCGGTGGCGGGCAAGAGCAAGTCGACGGCCCGTCCCGACCTGCTGGCGGCCGAGCTGGTCCTCAACGGCGGGTCGACCTCGGTCACCTACAGCTACGACGAGCCGGTCAACAGCCCGGTCGCCAACCTGTTCGAGGTCCGCACGGCCGCCGGCGCGACCGTCGCCGGCACCAGCGCGGTCATCCACGCCGACGGCAAGTCGGTGACGGTGAACTTCCCGAACCCGAGCAACGGGTCGCAGGAGCACTTCGTCCAGGCGGTCAACCGCTTCGGCGCCGTCCGCAACGTCAACGCGGTGCCGGTCCTCGACGACTCGGCCCCGATCGGCGGCAACGCCGGCGCGGCGTCGACCGGCTGGACCTCGGCCCCGGACGCCACCTCGGCGACGTTCAACAAGGCCAACGGCCAGGTCGACATCACGCTCGACGCCCGCCTGACCGTTCCGTCCGTCGTCGCGGCGCAGTTCTCGCTGATCGACGACAACGGCGACGTGATCCCGACGCCGGGCGCGTCGGTCGTCAGCCAGGGCTCCAACGGCGCCCCGGGTGCCCAGACGATCCGCCTGCAGTTCCTGCCCAGCCAGGTCGCGGTCGCCTCGGCGGTCGAGATCAACGGCTACAACGCGGGCGGCCTGCTCGGCACCCCGTTCACCGGCTCGAACTTCAACACCGACGGCGCCAACGCGATCCCGGTCGCGCAGTCGCTGGCGGCCCGGGCCTCGGCGGCGGCGATCGCCCCGGTCGGGACCCCGAAGTCGGCGTTCAAGCTGCGCCCGCTGAAGACCCAGGGCGTGCTGCCGGCGAAGGTCCGGAAGGCCCTCAAGCCGGCCAAGAGCACCAAGCAGGCGCAGGCCAACGCCAAGGTCGTCCGGGCGTTCCTGAAGTCCGGCGCCAAGGGCAAGGTCAAGAAGGTCGCGGTCAAGAAGGCCGCCAAGAAGGGCTGACCACCCGTTCCATCGGCCAGGCGCTCCGCCCGATCGGAGCGCCCGGCCGCCGCGTGAGCGACGCGCGCGAGATCGACCACCGGCTTCGAGCGGTGGTCGATCTCGTTCGTCGTCGTGGGCTGCACGGGGCCGCCCGCCGGTCGACCCGGCAGCTGTGGCACCGTTCACGCCGTGCCTGCGCATCGCCCGTTCGAACTAGCCCGCGGCTACCGGTCCCGCTGGGCGATCGTCGCGATCGCCGCGCTGATGGCGTCCGTCGCCGGGGCGGCGCCGGCCACCGCCGCGCTCGGCGGCGCCAACCGCAGCGACTACGCCCACGTCCCGGACCTGCGATCGGTCAGCGTCGGCCGCAGCGGACCGGACCGGGTGGTCTTCTTCGTCTTCGACGAGCCGCTCGCCGGCAACGCCGTGAACGCGTCCGACTTCCGGCTCGGGGGCTACGCCTCCAGCCAGCAGCTGCCGGTCGCCGACGCGGCATCGGTCGTCGGGACCCGCCCGAACGTCGTCGAGCTGCGCTACGCCAGCAGCGATCCGGACCTCTCGCAGGTCACCTACGCGGTCGTCGACGCCGGCGCGGTGCGGGCGTTCGACGGCAACCAGCCCAACCGCGTCGACTCGACCGCGGTCGACGGCGCCGACGGTCGCTCCGGGACCCGCGGCCACACCACCGGCCCGGACCTGGTCGGGGTGCGGGTCGACGAGTCGAACCTGAACGCCAACGTCCTGATCTTCACCTTCGATCAGCGGATCGATCGCGGCAGCGTCGTGCCCGGGCAGTTCCGCTTCCTGCGGGTCGACGGGCAGACCGAGGCCGCGGGCGCCCTGGCGTCGGCCAGCGACTACGAGGTCGCCGTTCGCTTCGGCTCGCCCCCGGGCGACGCGCTGGTGACGAAGGCGGTGCGGGCCAACGTCGGCGTCGGCGCCGTCCAGGCCGCCGACCACGGCAACCCGAACCTGCCGAGCCAGGCGGTGGTCGCCGGGCAGGGCGGGGCGACGGCGCTGCCCGACCTGCTCTCGGCCGAGGTCGACCCGTCGGCCGGGGCGACCTCGATCGACTACCACTACGACAAGCCGGTCAACAGCCCGATCGCGGCGTCGTTCCTGGCCTACACCGCGACCGGGGTCCCGGTCCCCGGCAGCTCGGCGGTGGTCACCGCGGACGGCTACACGGTCCGCGTCAACCACCCGCACCCGTCCCGCGCCCAGGAGCACTACGTCCAGGCGGCGACGCTGCCCGGGGCGGTCCGCGACGGCAACGGGACCGCCGCCGCCGGCGGTGCGACGGCGACCGGGGGCAACGTCGGTGCCTTCGCCGACGGCTGGACGAGCGCCCCCGACGCGACGGCGGTGACCTTCGACCGCGGCAACGGGCAGGTCGACGTCACGCTCGACACCCGCCTGACGATCCCGTCGGTCGACCCGGCCGGCTTCTCGCTGATCGACGGCAACGGCGACCTGGTGCAGGCGGGAGCGCTGGCGGTGCTCAGCCAGGGGTCGGACGGGGCACCCGGTCCGCAGACCGTGCGACTGCAGTTCCTGCCGCAGCAGGTGGCCGTCTCGCGCGCGCTGGAGATCGCCGGCTACGACGCCGGCGGGCTGACCGGCGTGCCGTTCCGCGGCTCGCTGAGCGCGCTCGACCCGGCCAACGCGGTGCCGGTCGCCCAGGCGCTGAGCCCGGCCGCCACGGCGGCCGCGGTGGCGCCGGTCGGGACTCCCCGGTCGCGGCTGACGCGACGCCCGGTGCGGACGGTCGGCGTGCTGCCGGCGAGCGTCCGCCGGGCCCTGCGTCCGACCCGGGACCCGCGCCGCGCGCGGGCCAACAGCCGCGTGATCGTGCGCTTCCTGCGGGCCGCCCAGCGGTCGCGCAGCACCCGGGTCACGCGGGTCGCGGCTCCGACGGGGGCCGCGAAGCGCCGCTGATCACGGGGTCGGCAGGTCATCCGGCGACCTCCGCCTGTGTCGGCCCGCCGACACGCGCTCCGTGTCGCCCGCGGCACAGCGTTCACCGGCCGTTGACGCGCTCCCGCTCGAACGGTTGAATGGCGCACGTCGTTGCGGCCGTACTGGGTTGGCTGCGGGGTGCGGCGCGGATGCCTTGGTCGGGCGCCCGGCCGGAAGAGACATCAGGCCTCTCGAAGGAGGACCTTCATGACTTCCAACGCTCGG
>NZ_AGUD01000194.1 GCF_000240225.1 Patulibacter medicamentivorans | reverse complement strand
GCAGGCCCCGGACGTGGCGGTGGGCGCTGGTCATCTCGGCGGCCGAGAGCGTCGTCGGCACGGCGACCACGGTCCGGGGCGGGTCGGCGGCGGCGAGCGCCTTGGCGACGTCGATCACGCGCCCGCCGCCGAGCGCGACCAGCCGCCGCCCGGCGACCCGCTCGCGCAGCGCGGTGGCGACGTCGTCGACCCGGCCGGCTGGGACGTCGACGACGTCGCGCGCCCAACCGGCGGCGGCCGGGACCTGGGCCCGGGCGCGCGGCGTCGACAGCAGCACGTCGGCGCCCTCCAGGTGCTCGGCCGCGGCCTCCAGCGCGCCGCGGCCGAGCAGCAGCAGCCGATCGCGGTCGCGGTGGCGGACGACGGGTGGATCACCGCTCATCGGACGATCCGATCACGAGCCGCGGAGGCCGCGCCGCGCCAGCGCCCGGGGATCACCCGGACGCCCCCTCGCGCAGCGGCAGGACGTCGTCCAGCCAGCCGGCGATCGGCAGCACGTGGGTCGGGTCGACGTGGTGGTCGCCCTCGCCGTCCAGCGACGTCACGTCGATCCCGACCGCGGTCAGCTCGGCCCGGGCGGTCTCGGCGAAGTGGTGGCCGATCACGCCGTCGTGGCGACCGTGGGCGATCAGCACCCGCGTCCCGCCCGCGCCCGTCCGTCCCTCGGGGTCGAGCGCGAAGCCCTCGACGGTCGGCACGAAGCCGGACATCGCCAGGACCCCGGC
Organism: Patulibacter medicamentivorans; assembly: GCF_000240225.1. Taxonomy (GTDB): domain Bacteria; phylum Actinomycetota; class Thermoleophilia; order Solirubrobacterales; family Solirubrobacteraceae; genus Patulibacter; species Patulibacter medicamentivorans. The sequence goes on along the minus strand of NZ_AGUD01000194.1, from coordinate 22,193 downwards.
GACGGTCGGGCGACGCGGATCGTCCCGGAAGCGCCCGAGGCCGAGCGCGTAGCTCATCACCGACCCCATCGAGAAGCCGCCGAGCACGGTCCGCTCGGGCCCGATCCCGGTGCGGCGCCAGAGCTCGTCGTGGAAGGCCGCCAGCGACCGGTAGGCGGTGGCGAAGGTCGCCGGATCGGGGTAGCCGACCCGCGGCACCGCGTACCAGTGGCGCCCCGGCCAGCTCGGCAGCCGCAGCGGACCGCCGGGCGTGACGACGTGCAGCCGCCGCCGGGGGTCGAGCACGTCGGCCAGCCCGAGCAGGTCGTGCTCGTCGGCGCCGCGGCCGTGGTGCAGGACCAGCAGGCCCTCGGCCTCGCCCGCCGCCGGTCGCTCGCCGTGGACCAACGGCACCGCCTCGGTGGCGCTCATGCCCGCACCTCCCGACCCGAGCGGGGGTTGACGATCCGCGTCAGCTGCCGGTCGAGCTGGGCGCGCAGGTGCTCGTGCTGCTTCGGCAGTCGCAGCTCCTCGCCCAGGTGGCCGGCGTCCTCGTCGGTCGCGAAGCCCGGCCCGAGGGTCGCGATCTCGAACAGCACGCCGTGCGGCTCGCGGAAGTAGATCGCGTCGAAGTAGTCGCGGTCGATGATCTCGGTGACGAACCCGCCGCCGTCCGCGATCCGCTGCCGCCACCCGGCGTGGTCCTCGTCGCGCGAGGCCCAGGCGATGTGGTGGACGGTGCCCGCGCCGGGCTGGCCGTGGGCGTCGGGAGCGGCGTCGATCGTCCAGTGGACGTGGCGCTGCTCGCCCCGCAGCACGTAGTGGCCGTCGCTTTCGTGGTCGAAGCCGAGCAGGCCGGTCAGGACGCCGTCGGGGACCGCGTGGAAGGCCCCGTAGGCGCGGGCGCCGGCGACGCCGGTGATCGCGTGCTCGACGGGGACGTCGGGATGGGTCGCGCGCAGCTCAGCGCCGATGTCGTGGACGACCAGCTCCAGCGCCAGCCCGTCGCGGTCGGCGAAGCGCAGGCTCTCGCCCTCGCGGACCGCCGGCACCTCGTGGGCGGCCAGGCGCCGCTCCCAGAAGTCGAGCGCCGCCTCGCCGGGCACGGCCAGCGCGATCCGGTGGACCATCCCGAGACCGGCCCGACCGGGAGCCGCGCCGCGGAACTCGAACCAGGTCAGGATCGATCCCGGGCTGCCCGCCTCGTCGCCGAAGTACAGGTGGTAGGCCTCGGGCTGGTCGAAGTTGACCGTGGCCTTGACCAGGCGCAAGCCGAGGACGTCGGCGTAGAAGTCGATCGTCCGCTGGGCGTCGCCGGTGATCATCGTGATGTGGTGCAGGCCTTCGAGCCGCATGCTCGCCTCCTCGTCCTTCGTGTCGCCCCGACCGGGCCTTTTGTTGCGCTGTCAACAATCTACCAGGACTCCGTTGCGCGCGCAACGATCTCCGGGCGTCTGGCCGCGGAACTAGGATCGCCCCGATGCCGCCGGGCCCGCGCCACACCCTCTCACCGGCCGAGCTGGCCACCTGGGAGGCGTTCCTGCGCGCCCACGCCTCGATCATGCGGCGGCTGGAGCAGGACCTCGCCGCCCACGACCTGACCCTCAGCGACTACGACGTGCTGGTGCAGCTGGTCCAGGCCCCCGACCGCCGGCTGCGCCCGGTCGAGCTCAGCCGCGCGGTGCTGCTGACGCGCTCCGGGATCACGCGCCTGGTCGCCGGGCTCGAGCGCCACGGCCTGGTCGAGCGGATCCCCGCCCCCGGCGATCGCCGCGGGCAGCTGGTCACGCTGACCGCGGCCGGGCTCGAGCGGATCCGCGCCGCCGGCAGGACCCACGGGCGCGGCATCCGCGAGCTGTTCGCCGACCGGCTGGACGCCGGCGAGCTCGAGCGGCTGCGCGCCACGCTCGAGCGGCTGCCGGCCGACCCCGCCGGATCGCCGGCTCCGGCGACCGGGGGTGACCTCGGCGGTGGGGCTCCCGGGCCCGGGTAGCATTCGCGCGACGGCCAACGAACTCACGGGGGTGTGCGGGTGAACCGATCGGGCCCTCCGGGGCCGACGCCGCTGCGATCGACGGGCGCGCTCCTGCTCGAGCGAGAGGACGAGCTGCGCCTCGTCGACGAGGTGCTGGACGCCGGGCGCTCCGGCAACGGCGGGCTGCTGCTGGTCCGCGGCGCGCCGGGGGTCGGCAAGACCGGCCTGCTGCAGGCGGCCGTCCAGGGCGCGTTCGAGGCCGACATGTCGGTGCTGCGGGTGCGCGGCGCCGAGCTCGAGCAGCGGTTCGCGTGGGGCACCGTCCACGAGCTCTTCGCGACCACGATCGACGCCCGCGACCCGGCCTCGGGCCGTCCGCTCCTGAGCGGCGCCGCCGCGCTCGCCGCCCCGGTCCTGATCGACGGGGCCACGGGCGACGGCGACGCTCCGCGGACGCGCTCCCCCGGCCCTCCGGCGGAGGCCCGGTTCGCCGTCGCCCACGGGCTCTACTGGCACCTGGCGGACCTCGCCGAGGAGACCCCGATCGCGGTCGTCGTCGACGACGCCCACTGGGTCGACGTCGCGTCGCTCCACTTCCTGCTGCACCTGGCCGGCCGCCTCGACGGCCTGCCGGTCGCCCTGGTCGTCGCGGCCCGGACCCAGGCCGACCGCGAGCGCGACGTGCTGCTGGGCCAGCTGGCGGCGGCGCCGGACGCGCGCTGCTGCAGCCCGGCGCCGCTCAGCGCCGCCGGCGTCGAGACGCTGCTCGACCGCGAGCTGGGCGCGGCCGCCGCCCGCTGGCTCGGCGCCGTCTGCCACCGCCAGGCGGGCGGCAACCCGTTCCTGACCAGCGAGCTGATCAACGAGCTGCGCCGCTCCGGCGTGCCGGCCAGCGCGGCCGGGGCGGAGATGGTCGCCCAGCTGCAGCCGTCGCGGGTGACGCGATCGGTCAGCGCCCGGCTGAGCGTGCTCGGATCGGAGGCCACCGACCTGGCCCGCGCCGTCGCCGTGCTGGGCGGGCCGGCCGAGGCGCGCCTGGCGGCGGCGGTCGCCCGGCAGGACCTCGAGCGGGCGACGCTCCAGGCCGACGGGCTGGCGCGCTCCGGGATCCTGTCGCCGGCGCGGCCGCTGGACTTCGTGCACCCGCTGGTCGAGACCGCCGTCCGCGACGAGATCGCCGCCGGCGAGCGGGCGCTGCTCCACCGCCGCGCGTTCGAGGCCCTGGTCGCCGACGGCGCCGACCCGCGCTCGTCGGCCTCGCACCTGCTCCACACCGAGCCCGACGGCGACGACGAGACCGTCCGGCTGCTGCGCGTCGCCGCCGCCGCGGCGGTCGACCGCGGCGATCCCGACACCGCGATCGCGCTGCTCGACCGCGCCCGCCGCGAGAGCGTCGCCGCCGGCGAGGACCCGGAGCTGCTGGAGGACCTCGGCCGCGTCCAGCTCGCCGCCGGCGACCCCGCCGGCATCGATCGCCTGGAGCTCGCGCGGGGGACGCAGCGCGATCCGCGTCGCCGCGCCGGGCTCGACCTGACCGTGGCCGTCGCGCGCTACGAGCGCGGCGAGGCGTCGGCGGCCAAGGCGACCCTCGCCCGCGGCCTGGCGGAGGAGCTGCCCGAGGACGACGAGATCCGGGTCTCGCTGCAGGCCGCCGACCTGACCGTCACCCGCTCGCTGCTGCAGGCGCCGGTGCCGGACGAGGAGGCGGCCGCGGCGACGCTGGCGCGCCACGGCAACGGCCGGACCCCGGTCGAGCGGCTGACGCTGGCCCAGCTGGCCTTCCAGGGCCTGCAGACCGGCGAGCTGCCGTACCGGACGGTCGCCGAGCTGGCCCGCCACGCCGTCCCGCCGCTGCATGGCGAGGGGATCGACACGCTCGATCGGCTGGCGCTGCCGCTGGCGGGGATGAGCCTCTACTTCTCGGACGCGGGCGAGGCGGCCGAGGTCGCCTTCAGCGCCGAGATCGACCGCTCGCAGCTGCAGGGCGCGCGGATGGCGTTCGCGACCGCGTCGTTCTTCCGCGGGGTCGCCCGGTTCCTGCGCGGGCGCCTGATCGGCGCGATCGACGACTGGCAGGTGGCGATCGACGCCGCGCGCGACGGCTGGGCCTTCGCGCTGCCGTCCTCGCGCGCGCTGCGGGCGCTGGTCGCGCTCGACCGCGACGAGCTGGAGCTGGCCGACGAGCTGCTGGCGCTGCCGGGTGGCGACGAGCCGTGGACCGCGCATCCGACCTTCCCCTACGTGCTCGCCACGCGCGGCGTCCGGGCGACCGCCGACGGCCGACCGCAGGAGGGCCTGGAGCTGCTGCTGCGCTGCGGCGAGCGGCAGGAGGCCCAGGGGATCCGCAACCCGTCGGTGATGCACTGGCAGGCCGAGGCGGCGCTGGCGGCGTTCGCCGCCGGCGACGAACGCCGGGCGCGCGATCTGGCGCGCGAGCTGCTGCGACGGACCGAGCGCTACGGGGCGCCGCGTGCGCTCGGGATCGCCCGGCGCACGGCGGGGCTCGTCGGCGAGGGCGACCCCGACGGCCTGCTGACCGGCAGCGTGCACGTGCTGGAGCGCAGCGAGGGCGAGCTGGAGCTGGCCCGCTCGCTGCTGGAGCTGGGCGCGTGGCAGCGGCGCGCCGGCCAGCGGACGACATCGCGCGAGACGCTGCGACGGGCGATCGACGTCGCCGAGCGGTGCGGGGCCAGCGCGCTCAGCCGGCGCGGATCGGACGAGTTGCGGGTCGCCGGCGGCAGGCCCCGGCGACTGCGGATCTCGGGCTCCGACGCCCTCACGTCGAGCGAGCGGCGTGTCGCCGACCTGGCGGCCGAGGGCCTCACGAACCGCCAGATCGCCCAGCGGCTGTTCGTGACGCTGCGGACGGTCGAGACCCACCTGACCCACGTCTACGGCAAGCTCGACGTCGACCGCGCCGGGCTCGCCGAGGCGATGGCGGGCGGCGCGCACACGTGAGGGCGGATGCGAGCCGCACGCAGACCGAGGAGGTCGTCGCCGGGAGGCGAGAGCCGCGCTCGGCACTGCCGAGCGCACCAGGTGGCGAGATCCGAAGCGTCTACGCGCCGCCCTCCGGGGCGCTGATCTGGCGCTTGAGGATCTTGCCGGTCGGGCCCTTCGGCAGCTCCTCGACGATCCACACCCGGCGGGGGTACTTGTAGGCCGCGACCTGCTCCTTGACGAACGCCTGCAGCTCGTCCTCGCTGACCTGCTGGCCCGCCTTCAGCGCGACGGCGGCGCCGACCTCCTCGCCGAGCGACTCGTGCGGCAGGCCGATGACGGCCGCCTCCGAGACGGCGGGGTGCTCGTAGAGGACCTCCTCGACCTCGCGCGGGTACACGTTGTAGCCGCCGCGGATGATCAGGTCCTTCTTGCGGTCGACGATGAAGTAGAAGCCGTCCTCGTTCTTCTTGGCCATGTCGCCGGAGGAGAACCAGCCGTCCTCGTCGATCGCGTTGGCGGTCGCCTCGGGGTTGCGCCAGTAGCCCTTCATCACGTTCGGGCCCTTGATCTGCAGCTCGCCGACCTCGCCGACCGGCACCTCGACGCCCGCGTCGTCGACCAGGCGCATCTCGACGCCCGAGATCGGGACGCCGATCGAACCGGGCTTCTGCGGCAGGTCGATGCGGCTGAACGACGCCACCGGCGAGGTCTCCGAGAGCCCGTAGCCCTCGAGGATCGGGGTGGCGAACGCGTCCTTGACGCCCTTCAGCACCTCGACCGGCAGCGCCGATCCGCCCGACACGAACAGCCGCAGCGAGCTGGTGTCGTAGTCCGTGCGCTTGGGGTGGTGGAGGATCGCGCCGTGCATCGTCGGCACGCCCATGAAGATCGAGACCTTGTCGCGCTGGACGATCTCCAGCGCCTGGGTCGGGTCGAAGCGCGGCAGCAGCGTGACCTCGGCGCCGACGGCGACGGCGACGTTCAGCGTCGCGGTCTGCCCGAAGACGTGGAAGAACGGCAGCCCGCCGAAGAAGACGTCCTGCTCGGTCGGGCGGAAGAGGTCGAGGCAGGCCTCGACGTTGCTGCCGACGCTGTGGTGGGTCAGCTCGGCGCCCTTCGGGTGCCCGGTGGTGCCCGAGGTGTAGAGCACGACCGCGGTGTCGTCGCCGGCCTTCTGCGCGACCTCGGCGATCGGCTCCGCGGCGGCGACCCGCTGGGCGATGTCGGCCGGCTCGACCAGCAGCACCCGGGCGTCGATCTCGGCCTGGTCGGCGCCGCCCTCGGCGGACTCGGCGAAGCCGTGCCAGGCCAGCAGCAGCTTGGCCTCCGAGTTGTCCAGGTAGTAGGCGACCTCGCGCTTGCTCAGCAGCGGGTTCATCGGCACCACCACCGCGCCGAGCCGCAACGCGCCGTAGTAGGCGAGCGGGAAGTGCGGGACGTTCGGCAGCATGATCCCGACCCGGTCGCCCGGCTCGACCCCGAGATCGCGCAGCAGGCCCGCGACGCGCTGACTGCCGGCGTCGAGCGCGGCGTAGGGCACCGCCACGTCGTCGAGGCGAATGGCGATCCGGTCGGGGTGCTTGGCGGCGCTCTCGGTCAGGAGCGTCGCGAGATTCGCGTTGGGCGCATCGGTGGCCATGAACGCCATCCTGCCATCCCGGCGGCCCGGGAGGGCGGTGATCGGCGCACGCGATGGCGCGGCGCCACTGTGGCGGGAGGCCGCGGCGCGGCGCCCGACCGCGCGGCGACTGGCACCCGCGCGGTAGCGAGCGCCGCGCGGTCGACCGCTAGCGCGCGCCCCAGGTCGGCGGATCGGGTTCGCCGTCGAACGCCCGCAGCCGGACGTCCGCCTCGGCCGAGCGGCCGGCGGGGTCGTCCGCCGTCTCGGCCGCCAGCAGCCAGACCGCCGACGCCAGCTCCCGGAGCCCCACGTACAGCTCCTCGTCCCCGCGCACCGGCGGGCCGTAGCCCTCCCGCAGCGCCGCGAACCACGCCGGCGAGCCGCCGTAGCGACGGGCGTGCAGCGCGGCGGGCGCCAGGTCCCACGGCCGCGGCCCGCGGCAGACCAGGTCGAAGTCCAGCAGCAGCGGCCCGTCGGGGCCGACGATCACGTTGCCCGGATGGGCGTCGCCGTGGATCGGGAGGTGGCCGTCCGCGTCCTCGCCGATCGCCGCCAGCAGCTCGTCGAGCCGTCGCCGGAGCCGGTCGACCTCGTCGCCCGTGAGCGCCGGGTTGACGCGCAGCCCGGCGATCCTGCCGCCGATCAGCGCCGCCTGCGGCCAGCCGGGCAGCGGTCCGTCGTAGTCCTCGGTGGCGTCGTGGAAGCCGCGCAGCAGCGCGCCGAACGCGCGCCCGCCGACCACCGACGCGGGGTCGTGCGAAACCCACTCCCAGGCGGTCACGGAATGGCCGTCGATCCGCGCCGGCTGCGCGAGCGCGACGGGCCGGACCGCCGGGACGCCGCGGCGCTCGAGGAAGCGGGCCAGGCGCAGCTCGCGCTCGGCCGCCGCCGGAGGATGGTCGCGCGGCGCGACCCGCACGACGACGTCGCCGATCCGGTAGCTGGCGTTGGTCCCGAGCCGCAGCAGCACCGCCGGGGCCGTCCCGAGATCCCAGTGGCGACGGGCTCGCTCGGCGAGCGCCGCCCCGTCCTCGGGGCGCCACGGCGTGCGGGTCGCGGACATCGGGCGATGATCGCCGATCGGTGGCGTCCGCCGAGCGCGCCCCGTATCGTGCGGCCCGCGTGCTGTCCCCCGGCGTCCCCCGCCGTACGGGTCGATCCCGGCGCGCTCCGCCATGGACTCCGTCATCTCGCTGCGCAACGTCACCAAGCGCTTCGGCACCAACGTCGCCGTGAACGACGTCACGATCGACGTGCCGAAGGGGCGCTGCTACGCGTGGCTGGGACCGAACGGCTGCGGCAAGACGACGCTGATCCGGATGATGCTCGGGCTGGCTCGCCCGACGAGCGGCCAGATCGCGGTCCGCGGGCTGCCGATCCCCGAGCGCACCCGCGACGCGCTCTCGCGGGTCGGCGGGATCGTCGAGGAGCCGCGCTTCTATCCCTACCTGACGGGACGCCAGAACCTCGAGGTCTGGGCCGCCCACCAGTCGGCCGACGCCAAGGCCGCGATCTCCGGGTCGCTGGAGCGGGTCCACCTGGCCGACCGCGGCGACGACAAGGTCTCGGGCTACTCGCTCGGCATGCGGCAGCGGCTCGGCGTCGCGCGGGCGCTGCTCAACGACCCCGAGCTGCTGGTCCTCGACGAGCCGACCAACGGCCTCGACCCGGCCGGGCTGGCCGAGTTCCGGCAGATGATCCGGGCCTTCGTCGACGAGGGCCGCAGCGTCTTCATCTCCTCCCACATCCTCAGCGAGGTGGAGAAGATGGCCGACGACGTCGCGATCATCGAGAAGGGCAAGGTGCTGGCCCACGGCTCGGTCGCCGAGCTGCTGCGCGGCGGTCGCCAGGCGGTCGGGGTGCGGGTCGACGATCCCGAGCGGGCGCTGCCGCTGCTGCGGGCGCTGCCGTTCGCCCAGGACGTCCGGGCGATCGCGCCCGGGGCCTTCGAGGTCTCGGTCGCCGAGCTCGACGACGACGCGCTGCGCCGGACCGGGCGCGAGCTGTTCAGCGCCGACATCGGCGTGCTGGAGCTGCGCGCCGTCCGCGAGACGCTCGAGCGGCGGTTCCTGGAGCTGACCGGCAACCAGGCGGGCGAGCTCGGCGGCCACGCCGGCGGCCCACCGACCGCCGACGTCCCGACGCCCGACGACCTTCCGACCACGGAGGCCCGCTGATGTCCCCCCTGCTGCGGGCCGAGCTGCTGCGGATCACCCACCGGCGCGGCTCCTTCTACGGCGCCGTCGGCGCGACCGCCGCCCTGACCGTGATCGCCGTCCTGGTGGTGCTGCTGAACGACCCCAAGGGTGGTCAGCAGAGCCTCAGCGACATCACCGACATCGGCCAGTACGTGGCCGTCTTCGGCGCGATCGCCGTCGGCGCCCTGGCCGGCAGCTACGACACCGCCAACGGCACGATGCGCTACCTGGTGCTGACCGGGGTCCCGCGCTGGCGGCTGGCGCTGGTCCGCGTGCCGGCGCTGATGATCGCGCTGCTGGCCGCGGTCGCCGTGCCGGTCGTGCTCGGATTGCTGGTCGGCCTGATGGTCGGCAGCGACGGCGGGCCGGCCGTGACCGGCAGCGACGCCCTGGAGGACGTCTGGAAGGTCGTCTCCGCGGTCTGGATCTGGGGCATCGTGAGCCTCTCCGTGGGGACCCTGATGCGCTCCAACGGCCCGGCGATCGCCGTCGCGATGGTGCTCTTCATCGCCGGCCGCCTGATCACCGTCCTGATCGGCACCGAGGTCTCGAAGGACCTCGCCCAGGTGCTGCTACCGCGGCCGGCGGACAACGTCGTCAACCTCAGCCACACGAGCTTCTTCGACGACAGCGTCCACGTCTCGCTGGCCGGCTCGTTCGTGCTGCTCGCCGTCTGGCTGGCCGCCCTGCTGGCGCTCGCGGTCGGGCGCGTACGGCGCGACGAGTACTAGGGGCGAGCCGCCGGCGCCGGGCTGCCGGGCTCGGCGAGGGCGAGGTCCGCGTGCGCTCGTCGGCGGTGCGCGTCGGGCGTGGGCGGGCATCAAGGGGTGCGTGGCTGGTCGGGCGGGCTGGTGCTGATCGTGGCGGCTGGTGGTGGTTGGTGGGGCGGGCTGGTACTGGCCGTGGCGGTGGGGCGGGGCTGGCGGCCTGTGCCGGCCGGTCGGGCGGGTGGCGGCCGGACCCTGTTGGGCGGTGGGCTGGTCGGGGCGGTCGTGTTCGCGTGACCGCTGTTCGGTGATTGGTGCGGGGCGTGGCCGGGCTGGCCGTGACCGGGCTGGGGGCGCGACGGGGCTGGGGCCGACGGGGCGCGGGACGGAGAGGGCGAGGGCCGCCGGGGCCGTGAGCGGGAGGGTCGCGAGGGCGTGGCGTCCCGGGGTCGTCGGCTCTCTGCGACCACGTGCGCGAGGCGCCACACCCCACGTCCGCCACGACCTTCGGCGCGTCGTGCTCGCTGGAGGCGCAGCAGGCGCCACACCCAGCCCGGCCGCGGGCCCGTGGCGTCTGATGCTCGTACCCGACCCGATCGGATCCGATCCGGGTCGGGCCGGGTCGCGGCCGCATCCTGCCTGGCGGTCCCGACACGACAAGGGGGGCGAACGTCACCAACCAAGACGCGCCGCGAGCGGCCCGATCCCTTGACCACCGCCCACGGCACGACACCGACCCCACCCCGCCGGTCACCACCCACCAAGCACCATTCATCCCCCGCTCAGCACCGCCGCCGCGCCGCCAGGCCCCACCAGCCCGATCCGCCCCGCCGAGCCACCCCGACGCCCCGCCTACCCGGCCAACCCCGCCAAGCGCACCGCACCCAGCACGCCCGACCACCCACGCCTGGCCCACCCGCAGACCGAGCCTCACTCCCCGGGCAGCGTGCCGCGACAGACGCTGAAGTGCCGCTCGCTCACGACCCGGCGACCGCGGCGGTCGCGCGCGACGACCCGCACGGTCACCAGGCCGCTCGGGAAGCGCGCGAGTCGCACCGGTCGCCGCAGGGTTCTCCCGCGGAGGGTCTGGACGCGGCGGCCGTCGACGTAGACCTTGGCGACGCGCAGGCGGCCGGCCGGGAGTCGGGCGGAGAGCCGGCGGCGGTCGCTGCAGCGCGCGGACGTCGGGGCCGGGCCCATCGGCCGACCGCCGTAGATCACCCGGCCGGCGGCGTCCTGGTAGGTCTGCCAGGTCACGGTCGGCTGCTGGCCGACGCCCGGCTTCGACCAGTCGCAGACCCCCGTCGGGAACGTCCGCTGGAGTCGCGCCCACTGCTCGTCGCTGAGCGCCGCCGGGTAGTCCTGGCGTCGCAGCGGCTTCTTCGCGCACTCGAGGACGTCGCCCGCGGGACCGTCTCCGGCGACGCTGCGCGGGGTCTCGAGCGCGGTCTGCAGCACCCGGTTCTCGCAGACCTTGCCGACTCCGGGAAGCGTCACCAGGTCGAGGCCGGGGATCTGCGAGCAGCGATCCTGGAGGTCCGCCGGCCGGTCGTCGACGATCTTGCGGGCCAGCGGGGCGGAGCGACGGTCGCGCTCGACGTTGGCCAGCCAGCCGTCCATCGCGACCAGCGCCTGCTTGGCGTAGCTGGGGTCGCCGAAGACCGGGAAGAGCCCGAACCACATCACGTAGTTGCCGGGAAGGTGGCCGAGCCGCTGCTGCATCCGCGTCCGCGTCCAGAGCGCGTGGCGGAAATCGTGCGCGATCCCCGGGTCGGGACCGCTGTGGTTGATGATCGCGACCTGGTCGAGGTTGCGGGTGCTGTTGATCGCCCCGCTGCGGTAGGCGTTGGCGACCGCCCCCGGGTCGGCGACGGAGCGCTCGTCGCTGCGGTCGCCGTCCAGGTCGAGCCCGCCGACCTCGGCGTTGAGGTCGACGAACTGCTCGATCGAGATCGCGCCGGCGTCGAGCGCCTGGCGGCCGTACTGGATCCCGTCGTTGCCGAGCGGCAGCCCGACGAACCCGCGACCGAGGCGGCGCTCGACCGGCGTCCAGCGCCAGGCCGGCCGCGGGCCGAAGACGTTGACCATGTAGTCCCAGAGCGTGCAGCGGACGCCACCCGGGTTGCGGACCCGGTCGTAGGCGGCCGCGCCGACCTCGTCGGGGCACTTGTCCGCGAAGACGACGTTCTTGAACAGCCCCTCGTCGGCGGTGATCGAGTTCAGCGGGGTCAGGTGCCCCTCGACGAGCGCCATGTGCAGCGGCGTCCAGAGGGTGCTGCCCGAGCGGCTCGGATCGTCGAAGTAGCGACGCATCACGTGGAGGTCCAGGAACTGCGCGCCCGGCGAGAGCGTGTCCGGGTAGGCGCAGGCGAGGATCAGCCCCTGGTAGATGCCGGGGTAGGCGTTGGCGACCTGCTGCTGGGTCAGCGCGCCGCCGGAGCAGCCGATGCCGATCGTGTACCGCAGGGCGCCGTAGCGCTCCAGCACGCGCTCCTTCGCCATCAGCAGCGACTCGGCCTGAACCGCGATGTTGCAGTTGTGGCTGTTGCGATCGAGCGCGGTCGACATCACCACGTAGCCGCGCTTCAGCGCCTCGCCGACGCTGTCGGCACCGACCAGCCCGTCGACGAGCCCGGCACCGGTCGCGAGGTTGTCCTCGGTGACGCTCGGCGCGCCGGTCGAGCCGTAGCCGAGCCCGCAGCCGCCGCCGTGGGTGATCAGCAGCTTGTGGTTGAACTGGGGCTGGGGCCGCCAGCGATCCCACGGGCGACCCGGCTGGAAGAGCGTCGCGATCTTGTACTGGTCGCGATCCTGGTAGCCGGTCTCGATCCGGACGATGAACGGCACCGTCGCGCCGTCGTCGGTGGTGGTGCTGGCGACGTCGGACGGCGGGTGCTGCGGGTCGTACGGCCGCAGCGCCGGATCGAGCGGGTTGGTCGGGCGGTACAGGTACTCGTACGTCGGCGGCTGGTTGCACTGGCGGTCGACCGCCGACTTCTGGCAGACCCAGGGCTGGATCTGCGGGCCGGAGAAGACCGGGCCGCCGTTGGGGTGGTTCGTGATCGTCAGCCGGGCGCCGCGACCGTCGGACAGGCGGGCCGTGACGGGGTTGGGGCCGACCCGCAGACCGGTCACGAGCCCCTCGACGCGACCGCCGGGGCGGCGCGCGAACGAGCGCGTGACGTCGCGATCGCCGACGCGGACCGTCAACTCGCCGACCGTCGCCCCCGCGGGCAGCCCGATCGTCATGACCGCGTCGCCGCCGGAGATCAGGTCCGCGCGGTTGGACGACGTCTGGATCGTGACCGCCGACGGCGAGGCCGCGGACGCTCCCGCCCCGCCCGCGGCGAGCAGCACGACCACCCCGGCCGCCAACCCGGCGGCGCGCTTCGACCACGTTCCCATTCCACGGTCCTCCCCGACCGACGCAGCACTGGTTACGCCAGTGCAACCTGCGCGACCCTAACACGCGGCCTCGCCAATGGCGTCCGTCGGTGTTCGTGGATCGGCGTCGGCGCCCGGCGGGACCCGCGACGGCGGCGGGACCCGCGGGCCACGCCGACCCCGAGCGCCCTCAGCCCGCCCAGCGGTACGGGATCAGCGCGTTGCGCGCCTCGAGCGCGGCCTCGTGGAGGGCGCCGCGGCGGCCGCCGACGTAGGCCGGCCCGGCCCCGTCGACCAGCAGCGCGCGGACCAGGGCGGTGCCGCGCGGGTCGATCTGGACGTCGGACCGCAGCACGCGCTCGATGTCCTCCAGCACCTCGCGGGCGTCGAGCACCTGGGAGGGCACGACCGGGATCCGGGCGCTGAGGATGCCCTCCGGCCGCTGCGCGTGGACGATCATCAGCTCGAGGCCGTCGGCCAGGCGCATCCGGTCGCGCCGCTCGAGCATCGCGCGGACGCGGACGTCGAGCGGGGGGCGGCCGTCGTGGCGGCCGTGGACGACGATCGGCCGCCACCGGCCGTCGCGGTGCCCGTGGCTGGGGTGCGTGCTCATGTCAACGACGGTGCTCCTCGGGGCGCGGCGACAGGGTCAAGAACGGGGCGGCGGGCGTGAAGCTGGCGTCAAGGAGGGAGCGCGGCGCTCGTGCCATTCATCCCCCACGGCATCTTCCCTGCGCTAGGCTCCGCAATAGATCTGCGTCGCCTCCACTCAGATCACCTATACAGCGCGCCCGTGACGTGCTACCGTCCTCAGCAAGACGGTTGACCACCTCAACTTCCGAGGTCCCCAAGTACCATGTCCACCCTGCTGCTGATCCCGCTCGACGACACCGTCGTCTTCCCGACGATGGACGTGACGCTGCCGGTCGATCCGGGTGACGAGGAGCGCGTGCTCCTGGTCCCGCGGATCGACGGCGAGTTCGCGCCCGTCGGCACGATCGCCCACGTCAAGCGCCGCGTCCGGCTCCCCGGCGGCGGCCGCGGGGCGATCTTCGAGGGCGAGGCCCGCGGCGTCGCCGGCGCCGCCCACACCGGCCCGACCGGCGAGCTGCGCGTCACGGTCGAGGAGCACCCCGACGACGTCCCGGTCGACGGCCGCACCCGCGACCTCGAGCGCGAGCTGCGCGCCACGATCGAGGAGATCCTCCAGCTGCGCGGCGACGACGGCTCGGTCGCCGCCGTCCTGCGGGCGATCAAGGAGCCCGGCACGCTCGCCGACTCGACCGGCTACGACCCCGAGCTGACCGTCGAGCAGAAGGTCGAGATCCTCTCGACGCTCGACGTCACCGAGCGGCTCGAGCTGACCACTCGGTTGCTGCGCGAGCGGCTGACCGACCTGCAGCTGCGGCGCAAGATCCGCGACGAGGTCGAGTCCGGGGCCCAGAAGCAGCAGCGCGAGTACCTGCTGCGCAAGCAGATGGAGTCGATCCGGCACGAGCTGGGCGACGACGAGGGCTCGGTCGTCGACGAGTACCGCGGCAAGATCGAGGACGCCGGGATGCCGGAGGCCGTCCGCGAGCAGGCCGACAAGGAGCTCGGCCGCTTCGAGCGGATGGGCGGCGAGGGCAGCGGCGAGGCCCAGATGATCCGCAACTACCTCGACTGGCTGCTGGCCGTGCCGTGGAGCGAGCGGTCCGAGGAGAACCTCGATCCGACCCACGCCCGCGAGGTGCTCGACAGCGACCACTTCGGGCTCGAGGACGTCAAGGACCGGATCGTCGAGTTCCTGGCGGTCAAGAAGCTGCGCGCCGACCGCGGCGTCGACGCGGCCGAGGCCGCCGAGGATCCCGCCGGCAGCGACGCGTCGCCGGCCGCCAAGCGCCCGAAGCCGAGCCAGCGCCGCACCGGCGGCACGATCCTGACGCTGGTCGGGCCTCCCGGCACCGGCAAGACGTCGATCGGCGAGTCGATCGCCAAGGCGACCGGTCGCGAGTTCGTGCGGATCGCGCTCGGCGGCGTCCGCGACGAGTCCGAGATCCGCGGCCACCGCCGCACGTACATCGGCGCCCTCCCGGGCCGCCTGGTGCGCGCGCTGCGCGACGCCGGGACGATGAACCCGGTCGTGCTGCTGGACGAGGTCGACAAGGTCGGCGCCGATTGGCGCGGCGATCCGTCGGCGGCGCTGCTGGAGGTCCTCGACCCGGCGCAGAACCACAGCTTCCGCGACCACTACCTGGACGTCGAGCTGGACCTGTCGCAGGTGCTGTTCCTGGCCACCGCCAACAGCCTCGAGACGATCCCCGCGCCGCTGCTGGACCGGATGGAGCTGATCCCGTTCGACGGCTACACCGTGGCCGAGAAGACGGCGATCGCCCGCGACCACCTGGTCCCGCGACAGATCCGCGCCAACGCGCTGGAGCCCGACGAGGTCAACGTCAGCGACGACCTGCTGCGGCTGGTGGTCGACGAGTACACCCGCGAGGCCGGCGTCCGCCAGCTGGAGCGCCAGATCGGGACGCTGCTGCGCAAGGCGGCGACCGGGATCGCGTCGGGCAAGGACAGCGCGCCCGTGACGATCGACCTCGACCGGGTCCGTGACGCGCTCGGCCGGCAGAAGGTCTTCCACGAGTCGGCGGCCCGCACCGCGGTCCCCGGCGTGGCGACCGGCCTGGCCGTGACCGGCACCGGCGGCGACGTGCTCTTCATCGAGGCCACGCGGGTCCCGGTGCCGGGCAGCAAGGGCGGGCTGGTCCTGACCGGCCAGCTGGGCGACGTGATGAAGGAGTCGGCGCGGATCGCGCTCTCCTGGGTCCGGGCCAACCACGAGCAGCTCGGGATCGACCCGGCGAAGTTCGAGGACGCGGAGTTCCACGTCCACGTCCCGGCCGGCGCGATCCCGAAGGACGGCCCCTCGGCCGGCATCACGATGGTCACCGCGCTGACGTCGCTGCTGACCGGGCGACCGGTCAAGCACACGGTCGGGATGACCGGCGAGGTCACGCTCCAGGGCCGGGTGCTGCCGATCGGCGGGCTGAAGCAGAAGAGCCTCGCGGCCCACGCGGCCGGGCTGACCGACATCGTGATCTCCGAGCGCAACCGGGGCGACCTGGAGGACGTGCCGCAGGAGGTCCGCGACGCGGTCAGGTTCCACCCGTCGATGAGCCTCGACGAGGTCCTGGCGGTCGCGCTCGAGGAGCAGCCGGCCGGGATCGCCACGGCGGCCTGATCCGCCGGCGGCTCGCCGCCGACCGCTCCCCCGACGGGCCCCGCCGTGCACGGCGGGGCCCGTTCGCGTCCACGGGCCCGTCGGGGCGGCGGCGACCAGCGCGTGGGCGATCACCGGTCCGCTACAAATGGTGTCCAACAACGACGTCGGGGTCACCGTCTTGTCCTTCCGTTCCTCTCTGCCGCTCGGGGTGTGCGGCACCGTCCTGTTGCTGGCCGCCGTCGCGGCCGGCCCCGCCACCGCTGCGGTCACGCCGCCGCGCTCGCCGGCGGACCAGACGATCCGGACGCTCGCCGGCTGGACGGTCTCGCTCCACGGGCCCGACGACGCCCGCGAGAACGCGAAGGTCAGCACCGAGATCGCGATCCGCGACTTCGGCGGCGAGCTGGTCAACGTCCTCTACCCCGAGACCGACCTGGTGCCCGAGGGCTGTCGCCCAAAGGACCGGCCCAACTGCGTGCCGGCGCGCGTCTCCCCCGGGCCGCCGAAGCTGATCGGCGAGCTGGGCCTGGTGGTCCAGGACAACCTGCACGACGCGCCCGGCGTGATCATCCAGATGAAGCGGGCCGGCGACCACTGCTGCCAGCTGCTGGCCGGCTACCTGCCCAACGGCGACGGCAGCTACACCGTCTCGACCCTCAACGCCGGCGGCGAGCGGCTGATCAGCGTCGACCAGGTCTCGCGGATCCGGGTCGGCAACCAGGCCTGGGAGACGCTCGACTGGCGCTGGCGCGAGCACCAGCCGAACTACCGCTGGGTGTCCCTCTCCCAGGACGGGTGGGTCGACGTCACGACCGCGGAGGAGCATCACGCCGAGCTCCGGCGCCTGACGCGCGTGATCCGGCAGGCGAAGAGCGCCGGATCGGTCCGCTCGGCGCGCGCGGTGATGATCTCGCACGTGCAGGCGCTCGGTCAGCGGACGCGCGCGGCCACCCTCCTGCGCAGCTACCGCCGGCGCTACGGGGCGCTCTCGGCGGAGCGACTGCGGACGTTGCTGGCCGTCGAGGACCAGGGCGACGGGACCACGGCCACCAGCCGCGCGGTCGTCGGCGCCGCGAGCCCGCTGGCACCGCCGCGGCCCGCCGGAGCCGCCGGCCGATGACCGGCCGCGGCGTCGTCGCACTCGCCGGGGCGCTGGCCGTCGTCGCGGTCGGAGCCACTGCGGCCGTGGCCCCCGCCGCGGCGGTGACCGCTCCCGACGACCCCGCGTTCGACCAGCAGTGGGCGCTGCGCGCCGGCGGCGGGACCGTCGAGGACGGGCGGGGGGGAACCGGCCGTGCCGTCGCCGGCGCCGACGTCGGGGCACTCGAGGCGTGGTCGATCGCCCGCGGCGCGGGCCAGACCGTCGCCGTCGTCGACACCGGCGTGACCTCGACCGTCCCCGACCTGCGCGGCCGCCTGGCGACCGCCGACGGGGCGCCGGGCCAGGGGCAGCCCGACAGCGATCCCAGCGGCCACGGGACCGTCGTCGCCACGGTCCTGGCCGCCGACGCCGACGACCGGACCGGGATCGCCGGGATCGCCCCCCAGGCCACCGTGCTGTCGCTGCCGGCGCTCGGCGGGCTGTGGCCGGGACCGAACGCGATCGCCGAGGCGCTGGCCTACGCCGGCGACCGCGGCGTCCCGGTGGTCAACGTCAGCATCGTCGAGAACGCCCCGTCGGCCGCGATCAGCCAGGCGATCGCGGCCCATCCGGGCACCCTCTACGTCGCCGCCGCCGGCAACGGCGAGACGACCGAGAGCGAGCTGGGGATCGTCGCCCACGGCGAGCAGGGCGTCGACATCGACGCCCGGCCGACCTTCCCCTGCGCGCTCGACCTGCCGAACGTGATCTGCGTCGGCGCCAGCGACCTGAACGGCAACCGCGCCTGGTTCGCCAACTACGGGCGGACCGGGGTCGACCTGCTCGCGCCCGGGGTCGCGATCTACGCCACCCGCGGCGCCGGCGAGCTGGTCGCGGCCAGCGGCAGCTCGGTCGCCGCACCGCTGGTGTCGGGGACCCTGGCGCTGATGCGACAGGCCAACCCGTCGCTCGACCCGGCCGCCCTCAAGGCCACCCTGCTGGCGACGGTCCGGCGCGCTCCCGCGCTCGCCACGGCGACGGTCAGCGGCGGGCGGCTGGACGCTGCGGCCGCGGTCCGAACCGCGGCCCAGAAGCCCGGCGGCCTGCTGGCCGGTCCGCCCAAGCTGGATCGCGTCCGCCTCTCCCGCCGGACGCTCGTCGACTGCCGGCCGAAGCGGCGCGGATGCACCACCCGCCCCGCCCGCCTCACCTGGCGGGTCTCGATGGCCGGCAGCCTGCGGATCCGGGTCCTCCGCCGCAGCGGCGGACGCTGGAAGCCGGCCGCGACGACGACCCGCGCCGCCGTCGCCGGCAACGGCCGCTACGACCTGCGCGGCCGGATCGGTGCCCGGTCCCTCGCCGCCGGCAGCTACCGGGTCGCGGTCCGCGCCCGCTCGGATGCCGGCCGCTGGTCGGCGGAGTCGACGCTGCGGCTGACCGTCCGGCGCTAAGCCGGCCGACCGCGACGGGGCCGGAACGGCGTCGAGCGCCGCGGCCCCCCGACCGCGACGCTCGACGTGGTCGGGCCCGTCGCCGGGCCCGACCGGATCCGATCGCGGGTGGCCGCCGGTCCGGCGGCCACCGCGCGGAGTCGGGTCAGCCCTTCTTGCCAGCCGCCTTCGAGGCCCGCTTGACGGCGACCTTCTTGACGCGGTACTGGCCCTTGGCGAACGCCTTCAGGACCTTGGCGTTGGCCCGCGCCTGCTTGGCGTTGCGCGTCGGCTTGAGGGCCTTGCGGACCTTCGCCGGCAGGACGCCCTGGGTCTTGGCGACCCGCAGTCGCAGCGCCGCCTTGCTGGTGCCGACCGGCGCGATCGCCGCGGCGGTCGTGCTGGCGGAGACGACCTGGACGACCGGCGCCGAGTTCGGCGTGTCGATGCCCTGGAGCCCACCGCGGAACGGGACGCCGAGGGTGCCGCCGGCCTGGTAGCCGTCGATCTGGATCGCCGTCGCCGCCGCGACCTCGCTCGGCAGGAACTGGATCCGGATCGTCTGCGGACCGGGAGCCCCCGTGCTGCCCAGGCTGACCAGCGTCGGCACGCCGGCGATCACGTCGCCGTTGCTGTCCAGCAGGTGGAAGTCCGGCCCGCTGAAGGTGGTGCCGTTGGTGCGGCTGTCGAGCGTGATGTCGACCTGGCCGTTGCTCTTGTTGATCGTCGCCGAGGTCGCGTCGGGCGCCGAGGTCCAACCGGTCGAGAGCGCGCCGGCGTTGCCGCCGATCGGCACCCCGCCGCCGATCCCGAACTGCCCGTTGGCGCTCTGGATGCCGCCGACGACCTGCCCGGCGTGCACGAAGTGCTCCTGCGCCTTGTCGGCCGGGTTCGGGAAGTTGACCGTCACCGAGGTGCCGTCGGCGTTGACGACCGCGTTGCTGCCCGAGACGAACTCGTCGGTCGCCGTGTAGGCGTAGAACAGCGGCGCGATCGGCGACTTGATCGGCTCGTCGTAGTGGTAGGTGATCGACGTCGAGCCACCGGTCGAGCCGAGCTCGGCCGAGACCAGGTCGGGCAGCGCGGTCAGGCCGCTGGTGCCCGGGACCGCCGCGTGACCGATCGGGTTGAGGCCGGCGAACAGGCCGGTCCGGTTGCGGGCCTGGACCGCGCCCGGGACCACGACGACGCGCTTGGCCTCGGTGACCAGGTTGCTGGGGCCCGCCGGGAAGCGGACGCCGACCTCGTAGTCGCTGTAGCTGTTGATCCCCGTGCCGACGACGACCGCGCCGCTGGCCTTGACGAAGCTGAACAGCGCCGGCAGCGGCAGGTGCGAGTCGAGCTTCTGGTCGAAGGTGAAGATCAGGACGTTGGCGTTCAGGTTCGACTCGTCGACGCGGACGCCGACCAGGTCCGGGGCGCTGGTGTGGCCGCGGGTGCCGGTCTGGCCCTTCGCGCCGGTGACGGCGGTCGAGTCGGCGACGTTCGGCTGGTTGCCGTTGAAGGCCCGCACGGCGGCGCCGTTGACCGCGCCGTAGGAGACCTCGTCGAAGTCGGGCGAGGACGACGTCCAGCGCAGCTCGACCGTGTTCGGCTTGGTGCCGACGACCGACGCGGCGTCCGCGAACGGCAGGTTGGTCGCCGAGCCGAAGCGGGCGGCCGAGTTGTAGCCGCCGAGCGTGAACTGGGCCGGGTTGATCGCGTTGGTGGCCAGCGGCTCGTCGAACGTGAACCAGGCGACCTGGTCGGGCCCGGACTCGCCGAACGTCACCGACCGCAGGTCCGGCACGTGGTTGAAGCTCGCCGGATTGGCACCGCCTAGAGCGGCGCCGGCGGGCGCGGCCGCCAGCAGCGTCGCGGCCAGCACGCCGCTCGCCGTGGCCGCAAGGCGCGCGTAGCGCGCGGCACGAAAGTTCGTCATGGATCCCCCTTGGTTCTCGATTCCCGGGCGCTTCGACCCCGATGCACCCGGACCACCCCTGCGACCGACCAGGTCACAAGTCGTTCTCATTCAATCGTTTCAGCCAGCAATGGTCAATGCCGCTGCGTCGCCGGGGCGACACGGCGCGCGACGGCCCCGCGACGGTGGGCGTCGACGTGCGGGGAACGCGAACGAGCGCTGCGATCCGCGGATCGCAGCGCTCGTCGTTTCGCCCGTGCCGAAGGCGATCCGAGCCCGGGTCGCGGCCGCTCGGCCGCGCCCGGACGTCGGTGGCTCAGCCCTTCTTGGCGGCCTTCTTGACCGCGACCTTCTTGACCTTGTAGGTCGAGCCCTTCTTGTAGAAGGCACGCAGGACCTTGGCGTTGGCCTTGGCCTGCTTGGCGCTCTTGGTCGGCTTCAGGGCCTTGCGGACCTTCGCCGGCAGCACGCCGACCGTCTTGACCTTGCGCAGCGTCAGGACCTTCTTCGACGTCCCGACCGGCGCGATCGCGGCAGCCGACGCGGCGGCCGAGAGCGACTGCGCGACCGGCGCGGAGTTCGGCCCGTCGACGCCGACGTTGGAGCCGATGAACGCGAACGGCCCCGAGACCCCGAACGGCGCGTTCCAGCCGTTGATCTCGATCGCCGAGGCGACCGCGACCTGGTTGGGCAGGAACTGCAGGCGGATCGTCTGCGGACCCGGAGCGCCGTTGGAGCCCTCGCTCACGACCGACGCGGCACCCGCGACGATCGTGTCGCCGTTGTCGTCGACCAGCGTGAACGAGGCCGGGTTGACCGACGGGATCGTCAGACGCGTGTCGAGCGTCACGTCGACCTGGCCGTTGCTCTTGTTGAACGTCGCCGACGTCGCGTCAGGAGCCGAGGTCCAACCGGTCGCCAGCGCACCCGCGTTGCCGCCGATCGGCACCGTGTCGCCGATCGCCGGGATGCCGTTGGCGTTCTGGATCGCACCGGCGAAGGCGAGCGCCTCGACGAAGTGCTCCTGCGACAGGTTCGCGATCGGGTTCGGGAAGTTGACCGTCACCGACTTGCCGTCGGCGTTGACGACCGCCGACGTTCCGGGCACGTTCGTGCCCGATGCGGTGCGGCCGAAGAACGACGCCGCGATCGGCGTGTTGACCGGCTCGTCGTAGTGGTAGGTGATCGACGTCGAGCCGCCACCGGAGCCCAGCTCGGCCGACAGCAGGTCCGGTCGCGCCGTCGACTTGCTCTTGCCCGCGACGGCGAGCACCGTCGGCGCGCTCGGGTTGCCGTTGTTGACCGACAGGACGCCGGCACCGGTGTCGACGCCCTCGACGGCCTCGGTGACCAGCGCGTCGCCGGGCAGCGACGGGAACCGGACCGCGACCTCGTAGCCGCTGGCGGACGCGATCGCCGCCGGGGCGACCGTGGTGCCGTCCTGCTTGAGGAAGGCGTACTGCGCGGGGTTGACGGTGCCGGTGTCGATCCGCTGGTCGTAGGTGAAGATCAGGACGTTGGCGTTCAGGTTCGACTCGTCGACCCGCACGCCGACCAGGTCCGGACCGACGGTGTGGCCGCGGGTGCCCGACTGGCCCTTGGCGCCGGTGACCGCGGTCGAGTCGACGCGGTTGGGCTGGTTGCCGTTGAACGCGCGAACGGCGCCCGCGTTGACGACGCCGTAGGTGGTCTCGTCGAAGTCGACGTCGTTGGACGTCCACCGCAGCTCGACCGTGTTCGGCTTGCTGCCGACGACCGACGCCGCGT
>NZ_AGUD01000195.1 GCF_000240225.1 Patulibacter medicamentivorans | reverse complement strand
ACCCGCGGGCTCGCGGTCGGCGGCGGGGCGACCCGCGGGGTCGCCGGACCCTCGCCGGGCAGCGCGGGGGCCGGTGACGCGGGGCCGTCGGGAGCGGCGATCGCGACGCCGCCGGCCAGCAGCGCGGCACCGGCGACCAGGGCGAGGGGGAGCGGGTGGGACATCGGCATCGCCGACACTACGCGCCGCCCCGCCCGACGTCACACGATCAGCGTCCGAAGATCGTGATCGCGCGGTCGGAGGGCGATCCGGGCGCCCAGGATCCATATCCGATTGCATGAATCGGATATGACGTGGAGTCGCGGGCCGAGAGTCCGTACCATGGGTGTGTGCTCTCGACACCGGACACCGTCCTGCTCGCGAAGCCGCGCGGCTACTGCGCGGGCGTCGACCGCGCGGTCCAGACCGTCGAGCGGGCGCTCGAGCTGTACGGCCCCCCGGTCTACGTCCGCAAGGAGATCGTCCACAACAAGCACGTGGTCGAGACGCTCAAGGCCCGGGGCGCGATCTTCGTCGACGAGCTGACGGGCGAGATCCCCGAGGGCGCGATCACGATCTTCAGCGCCCACGGCGTCAGCCCGGCCGTCCACGCCGACGCCGAGCAGCGCGGCCTGCGGACGATCGACGCGACCTGTCCGCTGGTGACCAAGGTCCACCGCGAGGCGGTCAAGTTCGCCGAGGACGGCTTCCACATGATCCTCATCGGCCACGCCGGCCACGAGGAGGTCGAGGGCACGATGGGCGAGGCCCCCGACCACATCACGCTGGTCGAGACGGTCGAGGACGTCGACCGGCTGGAGATCGACCCCCAGACCGAGCGGCTGGCCTACATCTCGCAGACGACGCTCTCGGTCGACGAGACGCGCGAGATCATCGATCGCCTGCGCGAGCGGTTCCCGCACATCACGGGTCCCCGCAAGGACGACATCTGCTACGCCACCACCAACCGCCAGATGGCGGTCAAGCAGCTCGCCGAGCAGTGCGACCTGGTGCTGGTGATCGGCTCCCGGAATTCCTCGAACTCGCTGCGGCTGGTCGACGTGACCCGCGAGCTGGGCACCGACAGCCACCTGATCGACAACGCCGGCGAGGTCCAGGAGGAGTGGCTCGAGGGTCGGCGCACCGTCGGCATCACCTCCGGCGCCAGCGCCCCCGACGAGCTGGTCGAGGAGCTGGTCGCGCTGTTCCGCTCGCGCGGCACGCAGGACGTCCGCGAGCTCGAGGTGATCCGCGAGGACGTGCGGTTCATGCTGCCGAAGGCGATCCGCGTCGAGCAGCGCTCGCGCGAGGCCATCGGCGCCTAGCCGCGCGCGACCGGTGGCCGGCCCCGACGACGACGTGCTGCCGGCGCTCGTCGTCTCGGACCTGCACCTGGGCACCGCGTCGGGGATCGACGTCGTGCGGGCGCCCGGGGCCGCCCGCGAGCGGCTGCTGGCGGCGCTCGACGGCATCGGCCGGCTGGTGCTGGCGGGAGATCTGCTGGAGCTGCGCCACGCACCGGCGGCGGTGGTGCTGGAGCGTGCCCGCGACCTGCTGACGGCGATCGGCGCCCGGCTCGGCCCCGACGCCGAGGTCGTGCTGCTGGCCGGCAACCACGACCACCGGATGGTGCGGCCGTGGATCGAGCGGCGGCGGCTGGCGGGCGGCGCGCTCGGCGTCGCCGACGACGCCGACCCCGCCGCGGTCTCCGAGATCGCGACGGCGGTGGCCGACGCGCTCGGGGCGGGCGGGACGGGCGGGCCACGCGTCCGGGTCTCCTACCCCGGCGTCTGGCTGGTGGCGCCGCGGGCCGACGGCGGCGGCGGGGTCTACGTCGCCCACGGCCACTACCAGGACGCGCTCTGGCGGATCCCGACGATCGAACGGCTGGTCGCCGGCGTCGTCGCACGCGCCCAGCGCACGACCCTCGACGAGCTGGCCGCGCCCGAGGACTTCGAGCGGCTGCTGCAGCCGGCCTACGGCTGGATGGACGGGATGGCCGAGTACGCGCGCAGCCGCGCCGTCAGCGCCTCGCAGCGGACCTCGGCGGGGGTCTGGGGGCACCTGCGCGACGGCCGCGGCTGGCGCGGACGGGCGACCCGGATCGGGGTGCCGGCCGCGGTCCGCATGCTGCGGCGGGCCGGGCTGGGGGACCTGGAGCACCGGATCACGCCCGAGACGCTGAGGATCGCGGGGACCCGCGGGATGGCGCGGATGCTGGACGCCCTCGGCGTTCGCCCCGATCACGCGATCGTCGGCCACCTGCACCGCGCCGGCCCGCTCCCGGGCGACGCGCCGTGGGAGTGGCGGCTCGAGGGCGGCGGCCAGCTCTGGAACTCCGGCTGCTGGGTCCACGCCGGCGAGCTGCTCAGCGGCGAGGGCCGCGACTCGCCGTACTGGCCGGGCCGCGCGATCCGCGTCGACGAGGACGGCCGGCCGCGGGTGCTCGGCCTGCTCGACGACCTCGAGGATCCCTGGGAGGGGCAGCGACGGCCGACCGCCATGCGCCCCGACGAGGACGACGGCCTGCTGCCGCCCGCCGATCAGGCGCCGGTCGGACCGGTGCCGTTGGACGACTGAGCCGGCGGCTCGTCGGCTGCGGCGGAAGCCCCCTCGGGGGCAAGGCCCGGCGCGAAGCTGACGCCGTGGATGATCGTCCCGGGCTCGGCGACGAGGTCCAGCTCGCCGCTCGCGGAGCTGCCGTGATCGATCAGCAGGTGGGCGCCCGGATGCTCGATCGCGACCGCCTCCCCGTTGAGGCGGACGGCGCCGGGACCGTCGGCCGGCGGCTCGATCACGGCCCAGACCTCGCCCGCGGTGTAGGGGCCGGAGTACGGACCGGGCTGCTCGGGGGTCGGGACGACCAGGACGGCGTCGTCGTCGTCGACCGGGCGCAGCGGCGCCAGCGGCTCGTCGTCGCGGCCGAGCAGCTCGAGGATCGCCGTCTCGGCGTCGCGGAAGCCGCCCTCGCCGTGGTGGTAGTCGACCAGCCAGCTCTGGCCGTCGAACAGGTAGCGGGCCGGCCAGCCGGGCGCCTCGACCTCGCGCATGTAGCGGGCGTCGTCGTCGACCAGGACCGGGAAGCGCACGTCCAGCCGCTCGCACGCGGCCTCGACCGCGGCGTAGCCGGTCGAGCAGGCGAAGGCGGGGGTGTGGACTCCGACGACCCGCAGGCCGTCGTCGGCGTAGCGCTCGTGCCACGCCCGCAGGTGGGCCAGGCTGCGGACCGAGGCCGGGCGGCAGAAGTCCCAGAACTCGATCAGCACCGGGCGTCCGCGCTGCTGGTCCAGGCGCAGCATCGCGACGTTGATCCACTGCGCGGGGCGCGGGAACGCGGGGGCGGGGATCTTCTGCGGGGTGACGCGCATCGGGCGGCCACGCTACCAGCGGCCCGGCGGTGGGCCGTCTCCGGCGCCCCGGCCGGGCGTCGCCGGAGAAGGAGGGTCGCCTACCATCCGCGCCGATGCTTCGCCGCCGATCGATCCGGCCGCGGCACGCGGCGGCGGCGCTGGTCGTCGCGGGCGCCTGCCTGACGTTGCCCGCGTCGGCGTCGGCGCACGGCCTCTCCGGCGGCCGGCAGCTGCCGATCCCGGAGTGGCTGTTCGCCTGGGCGGCGGCGATCGTGCTGGTCGTCTCGTTCGTCGGCCTGACCGTGCTCTGGCCGCGCCCGAAGCTGGCCGAGCTGGCCCGCGGCCGGACGCTGGCGGTCCCGTCGGCGGTTCGCGTCGGCGGCCGCGCGCTGCTCGGCGCGCTCGGGCTGGGCTTCTACGGCCTGACCGTCTGGGCCGGCCTGGCCGGCTCGAGCAACCCGCAGGCGAACCTCGCGCCGACCGCCGTCTACGTCGCCTTCTGGGTCGGCGTCCCCGTCCTCTCGCTGCTCGTCGGCGACCTCTGGCGGGCGATCAGCCCCTGGCGGACGATCGCCGAGCTGGCCGGCTGGCTCGGCCGCCGCGCGACCGGCCCCGACGGGCTGCCGAAGCCGCTGGCCTACCCCGAGCGGGTCGGGCGCTGGCCGGCCGCGGCCGTGCTGCTGGCGTTCGCCTGGCTGGAGCTCGCCGCCGGCGACAAGGACGACCCGACGCTGCTGGGCGTGCTGGCGCTGCTCTACGGCGCGGCGATGCTGATCGGCACCAGCCTCTACGGGATCCGCTTCCTCGACCGGGCCGACGGCTTCGCCCAGTACTTCCGGCTGGCCGGCGCGCTCTCGCCGCTTCGCTGGCAGGACGGCAGCCTGCGCCTGCGCTGGCCCGGCACCGGCCTGGCCGAGGTCGAGCCGGCGCCCGGCCTGGCGGCCGTCGTCCTGACCCTGATCGGGACCACGACCTTCGACGGCCTCTCCGGCGGCGAGCTGTGGTCGAAGGACGGCGCGCTCGGGCCGCGGCTGGAGGACCTCTTCGGCGACCTCGGGCTGAGCGCGGACCACGCGGCGACCGCCGCCTCGACCGTCGGCCTGCTGCTCTGCGTGGCGCTGATCTCGGGCTTCGTGCGGCTGGGGATCGCGGGCATCCGCAGCGTCGACCCCAAGCGGCTCGACTCGCGGACGCTGATCGTCCGCTTCGCCCCGACGCTGGCGCCGATCGCGATCGGCTACGCGGTCGCGCACTACTGCTCGCTGCTGGTCGTCCAGGGACAGGCGCTGGGCTACCTGCTGTCGGACCCGCTCGGCGACGGCTCGAACTGGTTCGGGACGGCCGGTTGGGGGATCGACTACGGCGCGCTGGGCGTCAACGGCACCTGGTACGTCCAGGTCGCGGCGCTGGTCGCCGGCCACGTCGCGGGGCTGGTGGCGGCCCACGACCTGGCGCTGCGGACCTTCCGCGGCCCGCGCTCGGCGGCCCGCTCGCAGTACTGGATGCTGGCCGTGATGGTCGCCTTCACGTCGCTCGGTCTATGGTTGCTGTCGTGACGCCGCTCGCCCACGTCGGCCACTGGTACCACATCGTGCTGTACCTGGCCCCGGTCCTGATCGTCGCCGGCGGCCTCTGGGTCGCGGGCAAGCGGATGCCCGACGAGGACGCGCTCGAGGGCATCGAGGACGGCTTCGACGAGGCCCTCGACGAGCCCGTCGGCGACACCTCGCGCTAGCGCCGCCGGGCCGCCCGATCGTCCTGGCGTCCAGCGCTCCGAGTCGCCGCCGACGCGCGCGTTAGTCTCGCCGCGACGAGGCAGTTCGCGGACATCCGGTGTGGTTGCTCACACGATGCGCAACCCACGCCGGGGTTCGGGGTTCTCCCGGGTAGCGACGCGATCACCTCGATCCGGAGGCCCGATGCCCACCTGCGACAGCCACCAGCTCCACGAGTTGCTCGACTCGGTGCCGGACACGCACGAGATCGTCGTCCGTCGCCACGACGAGGACGACGTCCTGCGCGCGGCCTGGGAGTCGGCGCGGGACGACGCGCTCGACGCCTGGCTGCGCTGGACCCGGGTCGCGACCCGCGAGTCGTGGGCCGTCTACGTCGCCGCGCGCGACCGCGAGGACGCCGCGGTCGCCGCGATGTCGGCCGGCCTCGGCGTCTGATCGGCGGGCGCCGCGCTCAGCGCGACGCCGCTCGGCCGTCGTCCTGCGCCTGCAGGACGCCGATGTCGTGGGCCAGCGCGTCGTCGGTCAGCTGGTCGACCGGGAACGACACGCGCTGGCGGCCACGCCCGTCGAGCAGGAAGACCTTGGCCGAGTGGTCGAACCCGCTGCCCTGGGGCTGGACGCCGTAGGCCTTCCAGATCGGCGCCAGCCGGGCGCGGTCGCCGAGCAGGAACCGGGCCCGCCCGCCGAGTCGCATCCGGTTCAGGAACCGCTGCGAGGACTCGGCCGTGTCGCCGCCCGGATCGACGCTGATGATGATCACCGGCAGCGGCCGGCCGCCGACCTGGTCGAGGGCGCCGGCGATCTGGCGCGCGAGGATCGGGCAGGTGTCCTGGCAGTGGCTGTAGAGGAAGGTCACCAGCAGCGGGCGGCCGCGGAACTGGGCGATCGTCGTCTCGCGGCCGCGCTGGTCGCGGAGCCGGAACTCCGGGGCGGGGGCGGGCGGCGTGGTCGCTCCCGCGTAGGGCGTGCTGGCGCTGACGACGCCGGCGGCGGTGCCCTGCTCGGCGTCCGGGCGGGCGAGCGCCAGGATCGCGGCGACGGCCAGCGTCACGACGAGGGTCACCATCAGGGAGAGCAACACGCGCGGGTTCACGGCCCGTCCGAGGGTAGAGGTCGTCGTTCGCGGGCGCGGCGAGCGCGTACCCTGAGGGGTGGGAGAGCGCCGGCGCGCGCGCTGTGGAGGCCCTCCGGAGAGCGCTCCCGCGAGCCGCTACACTTTGTAAAGTATCTATTCCGATGGACGTTCAGGAGTTCGCATGACCCCCTCCGGCGCGGAGTTCGTCCGCCAGGTCAAGGGCCAGGTCGACGAGGTCGACCCGACCCAGGTGCACGAGGTCCTCTGGGACCCGGATGTCGCCATCATCGACGTCCGCGAGAGCGACGAGGTCAGCGCCGGCAAGCTGCCGGGCGCCGTCCACGTGCCGCGTGGGTTCCTCGAGTCGCGGATCGATGGCGCCGTCGGCGATCGCGCCAAGCGCGTCGTCCTCTACTGCGCCTCCGGCAACCGCTCGGCGCTCGCCGCGCGGACGCTGAAGGAGGACCTCGGCTACGACCGCGTCGAGTCGATGACCGGCGGCTACACGCTCTGGAAGGACCGCGGCTACGAGGTCGACGTCCCGCGGACGCTGACCCCCGAGCAGCGCGAGCGCTACAGCCGCCACATCCTGATCGACGAGGTCGGCCTCGACGGGCAGATCAAGCTGATCGACGCCAAGGTGCTGCTGATCGGCGCCGGCGCGCTCGGCTCGCCGAACGCGCTCTACCTGGCCGCGGCCGGCGTCGGCACGATCGGGATCGTCGACGACGACGTCGTCGACCTCTCGAACCTCCAGCGCCAGGTCGTCCACGGCACCTCGACGATCGGCGTGCCGAAGGTCGAGTCGGCGGCCAAGCGGATCAACGACCTCAACCCCGAGGTCAACGTCGTCCAGCACCAGCAGCGGCTCGAGTCCTCGACCGTCCTGGACCTCTTCCGCGACTACGACGTGATCGTCGACGGGACCGACAACTTCCCGACCCGTTACCTGATCAACGACGCGGCGGTGCGGCTCGGCAAGCCCGTCGTCAGCGCCGCGATCCTCGGCTTCGAGGCCCAGCTGTCGGTCTTCGACACCGCCAACGACGGGCCGTGCTACCGCTGCCTGTTCCCGACGCCGCCGCCGGCCGAGCTCGCCCCGTCCTGCGGCGCCAACGGCGTCCTCGGGGTGCTGCCCGGGACCGCCGGCCTGCTGCAGGCGACCGAGGTCATCAAGCTGATCATCGGCAAGGGCGACTCGCTCCGCGGCCGGCTGCTGATGTACGACGCCCTCGCCGCCGAGATGCGCGAGGTCAAGGTCCGCCGCGATCCCGAGTGCCCGGTCTGCTCGCGCGACCCCGCGACCATCTCCGACGACGAGATGGGCGTCTTCCCCGATTACGAGGCCTTCTGCGCTGCCGCGGGCTGAGGCTCGGTCTCGGTCGCGCTGGCGGCGTCCTCGGGCCTCCTGAAGGCCTGGCGGCGTCCGGGGCGGTGGGCTGAGGCTCGGCCTCAGCCCGCCGCCGGCCGGTCCTGCGTCCTTGCCAGTGCGTTCGCCCTACGCCCGCCGCGCGGTCGATCCTCGGCCGACCACCCTGTAGCTGACCGACCCCTCTACGATTGATCTTCCATGGCCACGATCCGCATTCCCCCGGTCCTGCGTCCCGCCGTCGGCGGCGAGCGCACCGTGTCCGCTGACGGCAGCACCGTCCGCGAGGTGCTCGACAGCCTCGTCGGCGCCCACGGCGAGCTGCAGTCCCAGCTCTTCGGGGCCGACGGCGACCTCAACCGCTTCGTCAACGTCTACCTCAACGACGAGGACGTGCGGGTGCTCGAGGGCCTCGACACCGGCGTCGGCGAGGCCGACACCCTGGTGATCCTCCCGGCGATGGCGGGTGGCGCGCCGCGTCCGTAGACGCTTCGGATCTCGCCGCCCGGCGCGCTCGCCGGTGCCGAGCGCGGCTCTCGCTTCCCGGCGGCGACCTCCTCGGTCTCCGAGCACGTCGCATCCACCCGCGAGGGGATCGGGCGCCGGCTCCCGCTCGCTAGCCTGGGTCGATGACCTCGACCCCGCCCGACGATCCGGCGCAGCGCCAGGCGGGGGAGCTGCCGACCGGGCGGATCGCCCGCACCGCCAGGGTCGGCGGGCTGGTCGCCGGCCAGGGGCTGCGGTGGGCCGGGACCCGCGCGGCCAACCGCGTGCGCTCGCCGGAGCGCGCGGCGCAGGCCAGCGGCGAGCGGACGATGGCGCTCGCCGACGAGCTGGTCCGCCAGCTGGGCCAGATGCGCGGCGCGGCGATGAAGATCGGCCAGATCCTCTCGATGGTCGAGCTGGACGGCCTGCCCGACGACCAGCAGGACGAGCTGCAGCGGAAGCTGGCCGCGCTCCGCGACGACGTCCCGCCGGTCCCGTTCGCGAAGCTCGAGCGGCTGATCTCCCGCGAGCTGGGCGGCCCGCTGGCGCGCTCGTTCGCCGAATTCGACCACGAGGCGTTCGCCGCCGCCTCGATCGGCCAGGTCCATCGCGCGCGAACGCTCGACGGCGACGACGTGGTCGTCAAGGTCCAGTACCCCGGCGTCGCCGAGGCGGTCGAGACCGACCTGCGCAACGCCACGATGCTGACGCCGCTGGTTCGGCGGATGGCGCCCGGCCTCGACGTCGGCGCGCTCTTCGGCGAGCTGCGCGAGCGGATCGGCGAGGAGCTGGACTACGAGCTGGAGGCCCAGAACCAGCGCCGGATCGAGCGGCTGGTCCGCGACCATCCGTTCATCCACGTGCCGCGGGTCCACAGCGACCTCTCCAGCCGCCGGGTGCTCGTCTCCGAGTACGTCGAGGGGGCGCGGTTCGAGGAGGTCCGGCGGGCCGACGAGGCCACCCGCGACCGCTATGGCGAGATCGTGCTGCGGTTCTTCTTCGGCCTGCTCTACCGCGACCGGATCGCGCTCGGCGACCCCCATCCCGGCAACTACCTGCTGCGGCCCGACGGTCGGGTCTGCTTCCTCGACTTCGGGCTCCTGCGGTCGGTCGACGTGGTCGACCTCGACGGCGAGCGGGCGATCGCCCGAGCGGTCGGGGCCCGCGACGCCGACGACCTGCATGCGGCCCTGATCGCCGCTGGCTACCTGCGGCGCGCGGGTGCCGACCAGGACGATCGCGAGCTGCTGCTGGCGATGCTGCGGGCCGTCACCCGCTGGTACGCCGCGCCCGGCGAGCACCGCTTCAGCGCCGAGGACGTCCGCGCCGCCCGCCGCGAGGGGGCCGGGCCGGGCGAGGCGCGCGACGCGATCCGCGGGCAGATGCGGCGCTTCACGGTCCCGCCCCACGCGGTGCTCGTGCGGCGGATGCACGCGGTGGTGGCGATCGTCCTCGGGCAGCTGCGGGCCGGCGCCGACTGGGGCGCGATCGCCGCCGAGTACCTGCACGGCGCGGCGCCCGCGACGGCGCTGGGCGAGCAGGAAGCCGCCTACCTGGCCCACCGGGCGGGCGGCGCCCCGCGTTCGTAGACCGGTTCGGCACAGGATCGGCACAGTCGGTCACCCACGGGGCGCAGGTGGTCCGCCACCATGGACGGTGATGGCAACGAGCACCGAGACCCCACTCCTCGACGAGGCCCTCGGCCGTCTGCGGGCCCTCACCGGCGCGCCGGAGGCGACGTTCCGCGAGCACCAGTTCGACGCGATCCGCGACCTGGTCGAGGATCGCGGCCGGGTCCTCTGCGTGCAGCGCACGGGGTGGGGGAAGAGCGCCGTCTACTTCGTGGCGACCGCCCTGCTCCGCGCTCGCGGGGCCGGGCCGACGTTGATCGTCTCGCCGCTGCTGGCGCTGATGCGCAACCAGCTCGCGGCGGCCGAGGCGATGGGGCTGCGGGCGCACACGATCAACTCGACCAACCAGGCGGAGTGGTCCGCGATCGAATCGCTGATCGAGGCCGACCAGGTCGACCTGCTGCTGATCGGCCCCGAGCGGCTGAACGCCGATCGCTTCCGCGAGCGGATGCTGCCGCTGGTCGCGGCGCGCACCGGTCTGCTCGTGATCGACGAGGCGCACTGCGTGTCGGACTGGGGCCACGACTTCCGGCCCGACTACCGGCGGATCGGCGACGTGCTCGCCGGCCTGCCGGAGGGCGCCGCCGTGCTCGGCACGACCGCGACGGCCAACGACCGGGTGGTGGCCGACGTCGTCGAGCAGCTCGGCCGCCGCGGCCAGGACGGCGCCGCGCCCGCGCTGCGCACCTATCGCGGATCGCTGGCCCGCACCAGCCTGCGGCTCGAGGCGGTCGAGCTGCCGCATCCGGCCGAGCGGCTGGCGTGGCTCGTCGAGCACCTGCGCGACGGCGACGGCGGGCCGCGCCTGCAGGGCTCGGGGATCGTCTACACGCTGACGGTCGCCGACGCCGAGCAGGTGGCGGGGTTCCTCGCCGACCACGGGATCGCGGCCGAGGCCTACACCGGACAGCAGGACAGCGAGCAGCGGATCCGGCTGGAGGACCGCCTGCAGCGCGACGAGGTCAAGGCGGTCGTGGCGACCAGCGCGCTGGGGATGGGCTACGACAAGCCCGACCTCGGCTTCATCGTCCACTACCAGGCGCCGGGATCGGTCGTCGCGTACTACCAGCAGGTCGGCCGCGCCGGCCGCGGCGTCGACCATGCCGAGGTGGTGCTGCTGCGGGGCCGCGAGGACCAGCGGATCCAGGACTTCTTCATCACCCAGGCGTTCCCGTCGGCCGAGCGGGTGGCCGAGGTCCGCGGCGTGCTCGACGGCGCGGGGGACGCGGGGATGACCACCCGCGAGATCCAGGCCCACGTCAACCTCGGCCTGACCCGGCTCGAGGCGATGCTCAAGGTCCTCGATGTCGAGGGTGCGGTCCGGCGCGCATCGGGTCGCTGGAGCACCGTCCCCGACAGCCCCTGGGTCTACGACGGCGCGCGCTACGCCCGGGTGACCGAGATGCGTCGCGCCGAGCAGCGGGCGATGGCGGCCTTCGGCACCGACGGCCGTTGCCTGATGCGGACCCTGCAGGAGCAGCTCGACGACCCGGACCCCCGGGACTGCGGCCGCTGCGCGGTCTGCACGGCACCGCGGCACGCTGACGCGCCGGACCAGGCGCTGGTGCGCGAGGCGCAGCAGCACCTGCGCTCGCGGCCGGTCGAGTTCGAGCCCAAGCGGATGGCCCCGAACGCGGAGACCGGCGCGATGCGCAGGATCCCCGACGAGGCCCGGATCGAGGCGGGACGGGCGCTGGCGCGGCGCGGCGACGCCGGCTGGGACGCGCAGGCCCGCCACGAGCTCCAGGGCGGCCGCCTGGGCGACGAGGTGGTCGCGGCCCTGGCCGAGCTGGTCCGCGGCTGGAAGGTGCCGGTCGACTGGGTCGCCGCGGTGCCGAAGCAGCGGATCGGCGGCGTCGACGCGACCGACCCCGTGCTCGACCTCGGCGCTCGGCTGGCGGCCGCGCTCGAGCTGCCCTGGCATCCGGTGGTGGTCCGCCGCGAGGAGCGTCCCTCGCAGGCCGATCAGCGCGGCGCGGCGCAGCAGGCGGCCAACGTCCGCGGGGCGTTCGCGATCGCGGGCGACGTGCCCGCCGGGCGCTGCCTGCTGGTCGACGACCTCCGGCAGAGCGGCTGGACGCTGGCGATGGTCGGCGGCCAGCTGCGCCGGCGCGGGGCGTCGGCCGTCTTCCCACTGGTGCTCAGCACGTCGTAACGACGAGCAGCGGCTGTCGAAGGCGGCCGTCGCCTACGAGCTGGACGCCGAGGCACTGCTGGCCGCCTCCGCGCCGCCCTGGCGGCTCCCCACCGCCGGGTGGCCATCGACGTCACCGCCCCGGCGGCGCCGCCGCTCGCGCGCTGACCTGTCGGCGCCTCAAGCACCCAGGCCCGTCACCGCCGCGGCGACGGTGCCGACGCTCATCGCGGTGAACGAGAGCACCGTGACGACGCGGTAGGGGAGGGCCTTCGACCACTGCTCGCGGAAGGCCAGCGGCAGGAACAGGATCGGGTTGACGATCGTGGCCGCGATCAGCAGCGCGCGGATCCAGCCCGCCAGGTCGGGCAGCGCCACGCCGACGGCGATCAGGATCACGCCCATCACGACGTAGTCGAGGTGCATCTGCAGCAGCCGGCGTGGGCTCCGGACGCCGATCCGCGTCAGCAGCTCGGGACGCTCGAGGCGCAGCACGACCGCCCAGCCGAGCAACGCGCCGACGGCCAGCAGACAGAGCCCGACCTGGATCAGGACGTTCATCGGGGCCCGTTCGGGCGGCTGCGGCGGCTCACGCGGGCAAGCGTAGTCCGCGGGCTCAGCCGCCAGCCAGCCGCCGCCGCAGGAAGCGTCGCTCCGGCTCGCGCTCGGCCAGCTCGAGCGCGCGCCCGAACGCCGCCGCGGCGTCGGCCTCGCGCCCCAGCCGCCGCAGCAGCTCTCCGCGCGTCGCGTGCAGGTAGAGGTAGCCGTCCAGCTCGCCGCGCAGCCCGTCGACCAGCGCCAGCGCGGCCGCCGGGCCGTCGCTCTCGGCGACCGCCGCAGCGCGGTTGAGCGCCACGACCGGTGATCCGGTCCGCCGCTCCAGCTCGCCGTAGAGGGTCGCGATCTGGGGCCAGTCGGGATGCTCGGCGATCTCGAGCGAGGCGATCGCCGCCTGCAGCACGTAGGTCCCGCGCCCGCCCCGCTCGATCGCCGCCTCCAGCACCCCGCGACCGCGAGCGATCGTCTCGTCGTCCCAGGCGGTCCGATCCTGGTCGGCCAGCAGCACCAGCTCGCCGTCGGCGAAGCGGGCTTCGCGGCGCGCGTGGTGGAGCAGCATCAGCGCCAGCAGGCCGCCCGTCTCCGGCTCGTCCGGCAGCAGCTCGGCCAGCACCTCGCCCAGCCGCACCGCCTCGGTCGCGAGCGTGTCGTGGCCGCCGTAGCCCTCGTTGAAGACCAGGTAGATCACGGCCAGGACGACCGCCAACCGCTCGCTCAGCTGCTCCGCCGCGGGGACGCGGAACGGGATCCCGGCCGCCCGGATCTTGCTCTTGGCCCGGGTCAGCCGCCGCTTCATCGTCTCCGGTGGGACGAGGAACGCACGGGCGATCTGCTCGGTCGTCAGGCCGGTCAGCGTCCGCAGGGTCAGCGCGACCTGCGCCTCGCTCGCCAGCGCGGGGTGGCAGCAGGTGAACAGCAGCTCCAGCCGCTCGTCGGGGACGCTGGCGTCGTCGTCGAGCACCCACCCTCCCTCGTCGTCGGGCGCTGCGGCGAGCGGGGTCTCGCGAGCCAGCAGCTCGGTCTTGTCCCGCAGCGTCCGCGCACGCCGCAGGCGGTCGATCGCCCGGTTGCGGGCGGTCGCCACCAGCCACGCGCGGGGGGCGTCGGGGACGCCGTCGCGCGGCCAGCGCTCGGCGGCGATCGCGAACGCCTCCTGGGCGGCGTCCTCGGCGAGCTCGAAGTCGCCGAGGATGCCGACCAGGGTCGCGACGACGCGACCCCACTCGTCGCGGAAGATCCGCTCGATCAGGAGGGGCGCTCCACCAGCGGGCGGACCTCGACCGCGCCGCCGAGCCGGGCCGCCGGCACCTTGGCCGCGAACGCGAGCGCCGCGTCGAGATCCTCGACGTCGAGCAGGTAGAAGCCGGCGAAGTGCTCCTTGGTGGTCGAGAACGGACCGTCGGTGTGCAGCACCGTCCCGTCCGCCACCCGCACCGTGGTCGCGGTCGTCGGCGGTTGCAGCTGCTCGCCGGCGACCGCCTCGGGAGCCTGCGCCAGGGCCATGTACTCGCCCGTGATCGCGATCCGCTCGGCGTCGGGGCGGGCCGCGGCGGTGGTCTCGTCGGAATAGATCAGCACGGCGTACTTCATGGTGGTTCCTCCGGTTCGGGAGTGTCGTTCACCAGCAGGACGAACGGCGACCGGAGCAGGGGACAGCCCCGCGCGAAGGGTGCGGTCGCGCCAACACCGGTCGGGTGGGCGGGCGAATCCGATCCCCAGTGCCCGCCCATGGCTACACTTCCTGAAGCATGGCTCTTCCGCCCCTGGAGAACCGCCCCTGCGCCGGCCGCTACGGCGACATCGTGCAGTCGATCGGCAACACGCCGCTGATCGAGCTGAAGCGACTGTCGCCGAAGCCGGGCGTCCGGATCTGGGCGAAGCTCGAGTCCGCCAATCCGACCGGGTCGGTCAAGGACCGGGTCGCCAAGGCGCTGATCGAGGACGCCGAGGAGCGCGGGACGATCGGGCCCGACTCGATCATCCTCGAGCCGACCTCGGGCAACACCGGGATCGCGCTGGCGATGATCTGCCGCCGCAAGGGCTACCGGCTCAAGGTCGTGATGCCCGACAACGTCACCAGGGAGCGCAGCGACCTGCTGCGGATGTACGGCGCCGAGATCGTCTACTCCCCGGGGGACCAGGGCTCCAACGGCGCCGTCGCGCTGGCCGAGAAGATGGCCCGCGAGGACGCCCAGTACGTGATGCCGTACCAGTACGGCAACCCGGCCAACCCGCTGGCCCACTACAACGGCACCGCGCTCGAGATCCTCGAGGAGCTCGACGGCGAGATCGACGCCTTCGTGGCCGGGCTCGGCACCGGCGGCACGCTGATGGGCAACGGCCGCCGCTTCAAGGAGGAGCTCGGCGATCGGGTCAAGATCGTCGCCGCCGAGCCGATGCAGGGTGAGCCGGTCCAGGGCCTTCGGTCGCTGGACGACGGCTTCATCCCGCCGATCATCGACCTCTCCCTGCTCGATCGGAAGATCTTCGTCACGAACGAGGACGCGATCGTCTGGACCCGCAAGCTGCTTGACGAAGAGGGCCTCTTCGCCGGCGTCAGCTCCGGGGCGATCGCCCGTGTCGCCGTCAGGATCGCCAACGAGATGGACGAGGGCAACGTCGTCTTCATCGTCTGCGACGACGGCTGGAAGTACCTCTCGTCCGGCATCTACACGAAGCCGATCGAAGAGATCGAGAACCTGGATTCGACCGTCTGGTGGTGACGTGATG
This sequence comes from Patulibacter medicamentivorans, assembly GCF_000240225.1. GTDB lineage: Bacteria > Actinomycetota > Thermoleophilia > Solirubrobacterales > Solirubrobacteraceae > Patulibacter > Patulibacter medicamentivorans. The sequence goes on along the minus strand of NZ_AGUD01000195.1, from coordinate 10,223 downwards.
GGCCCGATCGGATTTCCCGAGCTGCTGATCATCCTGGTGGTGGCGCTGCTGGTCCTCGGCCCGAAGCGGCTGCCCGAGGTGGGCAAGTCGCTCGGCAAGGGCATGCGCGAGTTCAAGGACAGCATCTCCGCAGCCGACCCGTTCGACGACGACGCGCCCCGCCGCGCCGCCGACACGGCGACCTCCGCGCCGCCGCGCGTGACGGCCGCCACCGGCGACCGCGACCGCGACGCCTAGCGCCCGCACGGTCTCCCGACCCGGAATGCGGATCGACCCCGCCCTGCTCGACCAGGTCGTCGAGCACGCGCTGCGCGACGCGCCCGACGAGTGCTGCGGCGTGATCGCCGTGCGCGACGGCGAGGCGATCGCCGTCCACGAGCTCGAGAACGTCCTCCAGGGACCGAAGCCGCTCGGCTTCGAGATCGACGGCCTGGTGCTGGCGCGGCTGATCGACGAGATCGAGGACGCCGGCGCCGAGCTGGGGGCGATCTACCACTCCCACACGCGCTCGGCACCGGTGCCGTCGCAGACCGACATCAACTTCGCCGCCCTCTGGCCCGGCGTCGAGTGGCTGATCGTCGGCACCAAGGGCGACGCGCCGCTCGTCCAGAGCTGGCTGATCGACGGGCCCACGGTGACCGAGGTCGCGGTCACCGTCGCCGCCTGACCGCGTCGCCTCAGCCGCCCGGCCGCGTCCGATGGGCGCGGAACTGGACCACCTGCTGGTAGGTCGGCCGGTTCTGCCAGTCCATCAGCGGCTGGGTCGCGCCGCCGAGCGGGCGGAACAGGATCGCGTCGAAGCACCACTGCGGATCGAGCGCGGCGTTCTCCTTCTTCGCGCAGACCGCGTCGCGCGGATAGACCTGGGCCGTCGTGAGCCGGGCCGCGGCGCGCAGGGAGTCGATCAGCGCCCGCCGGCAGGCGCCGCGGTCGCCGCCACCGCAGAAGGTCCGGGCGTAGGGCTGGCGGACCCGGCGACCGAGCGTCTGGCGGAGGTCCTTGGCGACGTAGCCGTACCAGCCGTTCTGGTACGCGGAGCCCTGGTGGGCGCCGTGGTTGTTGGGGGCGTTGTCGATCTCGTGGAAGTCGCGGAGGTCGTCCAGCAGCGCGGTCCCGAGCGTCGGTCCGAACTGCGCCGCGACCCATCGCGGCCACCAGGCATCCATGATCCGGATCGCGTCGGCGTGCTCGTAGCGGCCGTCGTCGTCGCGGTCGATCCGGTGCCAGCCGTCGTGCTGCCACGACCGCAGCGCCGCGACGGCTCCGCGGACGGTGGCGTCCTCGCCCGACACGTCGCCGAGCAGGTCGAGCGCCAACGGCAGGTCCTCCTGGCCGCGGAGGTCGGTGGTCGAGGCGACCGACATCGCGTCGACCGCCTCGGGCAGGGCGATCCGCCGGTCGCCGGACGCCAGTCGCAGGTCCAGCTGGCGGTCCAGCAGCTGCGACCGGAAGACGCTCGAGAAGAGGTTGTTGTCGCCGCCGGCGAAGCCCTGCGCCTGGCGGTTGTTCCACGACGTGATGTAGTCCTGGTCGATCACCTGCGGGTGGTTCGCCTGCGGCTCGCGCTGCGAGAGCAGGGTCGCCGGGTCGTAGCCCTGCCAGGCGTCGTCGGCCGCCATCGGCAGCTGCCCGGTCGTGCCCGGCTGGCGCTTCGGGTTCCAGCCCGAGTTGTAGTAGCCGATGTCCCGGTCGTCGGCGTAGAACCAGTTGAACGTGTAGCCGATGTGGCTCGCGGCGTCGACGAACGAGCGGACGTCGCGGATCAGCGCCGGCTGGTTGAAGCGGGCGAAGCCGACGGCCGAGTCGACCTCGTGCATGTAGGTCGAGCGCAGGACGGTGAACGCGTAGGGCTTGCCGGCGACGGTGCCGCGGGCGCGGACGATCCCGAGCGCCGTCCGCTGGGCCTCCATCGTCTGGGTGCCCGCGGGCGTGGCGTCGCCGAGCGACGGGGTCCAGCTGTTGGTGCGCCGCAGGACCTCGATCGGGCGGCAGCGACCCTGGTAGCGGTACGACATCGAGGCCGTGGTCGGCGCGCCGCCGCCGGGCTCGCAGAGCGGCAGGGCGAAGCTGTCGATGATGTCCTGGCCGGCCGAGGTCGCCGACCACGCGTAGTCGGTCCCGCGGCCCAGCTCGACGTACATGTTGATCCCCGGGAACGAGGCCCCGCGGGCGGAGATGCCGCCGCCCTGCAGCTCGCTCTGCATCAGGATCTGCGGGGCGAAGTAGCTGACCTGCGGCCCGAAGACCGCGAGCGGCCGGCCGTCGTCGGTGTGACGGCCGGAGACCAGCAGGGCGTTGGACATCGACGGCCCCAGCGTCGGGATCAGGCCCTCGCGGAGCCCCGGGCCGCCGCGCAGCGCTCGCGACGGCTCGGTCGCGTCGCGCAGGCCGGCGCCGCGGCTGGTCGCGGAGTGCTCCTGCGCCGATCGGTCCGGGCCGGCGGTCACGATCGCCTGGGTCCGCAGCGAGCCGGGGTCGGGCAGCACCGCCCGATCGCCGCCGGCGGCGCGAACCGGCCGCTGGTAGGGGAACCAGGTCGCCGACGGGCGCTGGTCGTTGGCGGCGGTGCAGGCCGATCGCCGGCGCTTCGCGGCCCGCGCCGCGGCGATCCGGGCCCGGCGGGGCGAGAGGGCCCCCGACGCGACCGCGTCCAGCCGCGCCGCGCACTGGGAGCGACGGATCGCGTCCGGCCCGGGCTTGACGGTGGTTGGGGCGTCGGGATCGTCGTAAGCCGCGAGCTGCCCCCACAGCCGCCGGCCCTCGGCGCTGCCGAACCGCTGCTGGAACGACTGCAGCAGCCGCACGGCGCCGATCTCGTTGCCGCCGCCCTTGCCGAAGATCCCGCCGACGAGCGACGCGATCGCGACCACGTCGCTCTCGCGGAAGGGCTCGGGGCCGGCGGGCCGGCCGATCGCGGCGTACTCGCCCGGCATCGTCTGCTGGCCGCCCCGAGCCTCGCCGATGTAGGCGTTGACCCCGGCGATGTACTCGTGCAGGTCGCGCTGGATGCGGGCGCCCTCGGCGCCGTAGAGGTCGTCGAACTGCTCGACCTGGCGCTGCAGGTCGGCCTCGGTGTAGGGAGCGTTGGCCCACTGGTCGACCTCGAAGCTGCGGTTGCCGGGGGCGCCGCCGGCGAACGAGCTCAGCTCGCCCCGGCCGACGTGGCGCAGCACGTCCATCATGAACAGCCGGTCCTCGGCCCCGACCCAGCCGGCGCCGAACATCACGCCGTCGCGATCGGCCCCGTAGACGCGGGGGATCGCGTACTGCTTGTCGCGCAGGATCGTCACGTCCGGCCGCGGGCTGTACTGCCGTTCGACGGAGCCGCTCGGAATGCCGAACGTCGAGTCGGCGAAGTAGGTCCCGATCTGGTCGCGGCGCAACCCGGGCGTGGCGCGGATCAGGTCCTGGTAGGGGCGGAACTGGTCGTCGTTGTGGGCGGGGCGTCCGACGCCGGCCAGCTGCATCCCCAGCAGCGGGACCAGCGGGGTCGTGCCGTTGGTGCCCGGCGGGAGGATGTCGTAGGTCTCGCCGCCGCCCGCGTCGCCGCCGCCGTAGGGCAGGGGCTCGGGCGCGGCGGCGGCCGGGGCCGTGGCGACGAGCAGCGGCAGCAGCAGCGCGATCGCGGCAGCCAGCCGCCGGCGGCGGATGCCGTGCGGCAGCGACCTGGATCCGGCCGCAGCGGCGGGCGCCGCTGGTCCGAGCACTGTTGGCATCGCACTCCCCCTCTCCCGCGCCACTCCCCGCGGCGCGATCTCCGCGCCGCGCCGACCCGGTCACGGCGATCGGGTGGTGACGGCGGTGTAACCACCCCGAACCTATCCGGAGCCGCCGCCCGCGCGCAAGCGGACGCCGGTCGCGGACCGTTCCGGCCCCGCACCAGTTGGCCGCCCGCGGCGGGCCCGCCGCGATCCTCGGTATGTTGGACGTCATACCCGACCCGCGACCCGCTCCAGCCCGTATGCGCTCAGACGCCCGTCAGAAGATGATCGACTCCGCGGTCCTGCTCTTCCGCGAGCGGGGGATCGACGGCACCGCCTTCTCCGACGTGCTCGCCCACAGCGGCGCGCCGCGGGGCTCGATCTACCACCACTTCCCCGAGGGCAAGGCGCAGCTGGCCCGCGAGGCGACCGAGCGCGCCGGCGAGCTGATGGCGGGCCTCTTCGAGCGGCAGCTGACCGCCGCGGGGCCGGCCGCGGCGATCGACGCGTTCGTCGCCTTCTGGCGGACGACGCTGACCAGCTCGGACTTCGAGGCCGGCTGCCCGATCGCGGCCGCGGCGGTCGCCGGGCACGACACGCCGGGCGCGCGCGACGCCGCCGGGGTGGCGTTCGCCCGCTTCCAGGAGCTGTGCGCGGCCGATCTGGTCGCTCGCGGGATCGAGCCCGAGCGCGCCGCGTCGGTCGCGGCGCTGGTGGTCTCGGCCGTCGAGGGGGCCGTGATCCTCTGCCGGGCCCAGCGCTCGCTGGAGCCGCTGGAGCGGACCGCGGCCGAGATCTCGCGGATGATCGGCGAGCGGCCGGAGCTGGCGGTGTCCTGAGCGCCGGCGATCGGCGCGGTCGGCGGCCGGCGAGACTGCCGGCGCCGGGGTGGCCGATCAGTCGGCGGCGGCCACCTGCCGCCGCTCCCAGGCCAGCTCCGAGACGATCCCGCGGGCGGCCAGTCGCCGGTCGGCGTCGTCGAGGTCGGTCGCGTCGAGCACCAGCGTGGCGAGCCGCGCCGGCCCGGCCAGGCAGGCCTCGATGTCGAGGAAGACCACGCGCCCGCCCAGCTCGGTGCAGTGCACGGTCCGGCGTCCGCCGCGGATCGGGACCGGCCCGCGCTCGCCGCGGGCGCAGCGAACGGCAAGCGCGCTCGCCTCGGTCGGGACCACGGCGACGGCCGCCTCGAGCTGGTCGAGGCCGGCGGGGGAGAGCGGCTCGTCGGCGATCACGCCACCGTGCTCGCCGGCCTCCGCGATTCGCGCGGCGACCTCGTCCGGCGTCAGCTCGCCGTCGCAGCCGGCGCCGACCACGGCCGCGGCGACCGCGATCCCGCGTCGGGCCAGCAGCGCGCCGGCGGCTAGCAGGACGGCGTCGGCGAGCGGGCTGCCGAGCGTCTCCTCGTGGCCGTGGGCGAGCATGTCGCCGCCGACGTCGACCATCAGGATCGCGTCGCAGCCGAGTCGCTCGGCGGCGCCGGCGAGCCCGTCGGCAACGGCCGCCGGACCGGGGGTGGGGTCGACGAGGACCGTGACCGCGTCGAGATGCTCGGCGATCCGCGATTCGGCGAAGCGCACGCCGGTGGCGGTGCGGGTGTCGGCCGTCACCAGCGCGGCGGTGGCCGAGAGCGGGGCGGCGTCGACCAGCTCGTCGATCCGGCGCGGGCCGGGGACCGGGTCGACCGGCAGCCGCTCCCAGGTCAGGCCGCCGAGGACCGTCTCGCGGCCGAGCAGCTGCGCCGCGGCGAGCGCGCCGACGACGTCGCCGCCACCACCGATGCCGATGCACAGCAGCCGCTGCGCACCGGGGAGGACCGTCGTGGCGGCGCGATCGCTCGCGCCGCCAGAGGGGTCGGTCACGCCAGGACGGGGACGCGGTCGGCCGCGGCCTCGAGGATCGACTCGATCTGAGCCGTCGCCCGGGTGAACTCGTCGTCGGAGAGCACCGGGGTGCCCTCGAACGGCAGATCGCGCTGGATCTCCAGCCACGAGCGGCATCCACCGAAGTCGTCGCGGACGCGCACGGTCACCGGACGCGGGATCCGGTAGGCGCGCAGCAGCACGACGTGCAGCGGATGACGGTGCTTCCACCGCAGCCGCTTCTCGGCGTAGTCGGGCGTCCACACGTAGTACGGGGACAGCGCCTCGACGACGCGGGCGTCCGTGACCGTGTAGTGCGCGACGGCCTCGGCCCACGCCCGGATGCGGACGCGCTCCGGCTGCGGGATGCCGCCGTCCTGCGTCAGCGCAGACGGGGGCGGATCGCCGTCCGGCCAGACGCCCTCCTCGAGCGCGCGGCGCAGCTCAGGCTGGTGCGAGTCACGAATGACGTCGTTGCGCTGATGATCGAAGGTGGGGTAGAGGAAGAAGCGATCGTGGTCCATCCGGAAGTGCTTGTGCTCTTCACGGATGCCACCCTTCCGAAGCGTGAGCAGCTGCTCACCCTCGGCGAGGGCTCGGACCGTAACCGCCCATTCCTTGAAGGCAATCGGCATGGCGGGAACCGGGGATGTTGGCGATGAACGATCCTGCGCGCAGCCGCACACATGCGGAGATCGCGACAGGACGGAGAACGCATAGTTGCAGAGAACGGTGCAAAATCCAAGAGGTTCGGCGCGTTGCGTGCGGTAGCGCACGCTCCGGTGCACCCGCGGGTGATCAGGCTGCCCGGATCGGCGCCCGTCAGCCGCGCGCCGGCGGAGCCCCGTGGCCACCGCCGCCCGGGGTCTCGATCCGCAGCGCCTGGCCGGCCCGCAACCGCCCGCCGACCTTCGCCGGCAGCGTCCTGCCGTCGAGCAGGTTGCGGCCGGGGAGCCCGTCGTCGCCGCCGTCGGCGCCCCGCGGCGCCGTGCTCCGCCGCTCGGTGAGGAGCTGGAAGTCCAGGTCCGCCAGCGCCCGCAGCTCGCGGACCACGCCGTCGCCGCCGCGGTGGGCGCCGGCGCCGCCGCTGCCACGGCGGACCTCGTAGCGGACCACCCGCACCGGGAAGCTCGTCTCCAGCGCCTCGACCGGCGTGTTGCGGGTGTTCGACATCGCGACGTGGACGGCGCTCGGCCCGTCGGCGCCCGGGAGCGCGCCCTGGCCGCCGCCGATCGTCTCGTACATCGTCCGTCGCTCGTCGCCGAGCGTGACGTTGTTCATCGTCCCCTGCCCGAGGGCGCGGCCGAGCGCGGCGAGCACCAGGTCGGCGACCCGCGACGACGTCTCGACGTTGCCGGCCACGACGGCCGGGCGCGAGCCGTCCGGCCAGGGGGTCGCGTCGAGCAGCGAGCCCGGCCGGGTACGGACCACGACCCGCCGACGGGTGCCGTCGTCGGTCGGCAGCTCGGCGTCGCCGACCGCGGCGCGGACGGCGAATAGGCACGCCGACTCGGCGACCGCCCGCGGGCAGTTGAGGTTGTGGCGGCCCTGCTGCGGCGCGTCCCGCAGGTCGACGGTGACGGTCCCGCCGGCGACGGTCACGACCGCCGACAGCGCGATCGGCCCGTCGCGGCCCTCGAGCACGTCGTCGGCCCGGTGCTCGCCGCTCGGCAGGGCCGCGATCGCCGCCGCCATCCGCCGCTCGCCGTAGTCGAGGACGGCGCCGACCTGGGCCGCGAGCACGGCCGGGGTTCGGTCGCTCGCGAGCGCGGTCAGCCGCCGGGCTCCGGCCTCGCAGGCCGCCTGCTGGGCGCGCAGGTCGGCGCGCCGCTGCTCGGGGTGGCGCATCCGGGCGGCCAGCTCGTCGATCAGCTCGGGGGTCAGCGGCTGGGGCTCGATCAGGACGCCCTCCTCGTCGAGCGAGACCGAGTCGGCCGGCATCGACCCGGGCGTCCGCCCGCCGACGTCGGCGTGGTGGGCGCGGGCGGCGGCGAAGCCGACCAGGATCGGCGACCCGTCGTCGGCGCCGTCGCGCCCCGCGACCGGCTCTGCGTCGTCGCCGGCTCGATTGACGAAGACCGGGGTCACGACCGTGATGTCCGGCAGGTGCGATCCGCCGGCGAAGGGGTCGTTGAGGATCCACGAGACGCCGGGGACGAGGTCCCGCCCGCCCTGGTCGCGGACGGCGGCGACCGAGGCCGGCATCGCGCCCAGGTGGACCGGGATGTGCTCGGCCTGGGCGATCATCCGGCCGCCGGCGTCGAACAGCGCGGTCGAGCAGTCGCGGCGCTCGGTGATGTTCGCCGAGTGGGCGCTGCGGACCAGGACCGCGCCCATCTCGTCGCAGGCCGCCCGCAGCGCGCCGACCAGGACCTGGAGGTCGATCGCGTCGAGCTCCTCGTCCGCGCCGCTCCCGGCGGAGGCCGCGGCCTCCCAGGGGGCCGGTGCCGGGATGGCGTCCAGCGCGCGCAGGTGCAGCGTCCCGTCGGCGTCGGACGCCGCGCGCCAGCCCGCCGGCACCACGACCGTCGCCCCCGGCAGCCGCAGGACGGCGGGCCCGACGGCGGCGGCCTCGTCGCCGCTGCCGCCCAGGCCGACGGCCGGCGCGCCGCCGTGGGTCGCCTCCCGGATCGTCACCAGCTCGAGCTCGGCGTCCGGGTCCGCGAACCCGTAGCGGGCCCGGTGGGCGTCGTCGAAGGCGCGTCGCAGCGCGCCGGGGTCCGGCGGGCAGTCGCGGATCGTCAGCTCGAAGGCCTGGCCGGCGTAGCGGACGTCGTAGGCCAGGCTGGTCGCGCCGTCGCCGTCGCCGTCGCCGCCGTCGCGCGGCCGCAGGGCCTCGGCGGTGATCGCGTCCCCGCGTAGCAGCACCGTCCGCGCGCGGTCGCTGCGCCGCTCGGCCGCGGCCAGGCCGAGCGCCGAGAGCACGCCGCCGGCGTGGGGGACGATCACGTGCCGGATCCCCAGCCGCGCCGCCAGGCCGGCGCCGTGGAGCCCGCCGGCGCCGCCGTAGGCCAGCAGCGCGAAGCCCCGCGGGTCGACGCCGCGCTCGACGGTCATCACCCGCAGCGCCCGCAGCATCTCGGCGTCGGCGACCCGCAGGATCCCCTCGGCGCAGGCGAGGAGATCGAGCCCGAGCGCCCCCGCCAGCCGCGCCACCGCCGCGCGCGCCGCCTCGACGTCGAGCTGGACCCCGCCCGACAGCGGCTGCGTCGGGTCGAGCGTCCCGAGCACGACGTGGGCGTCGGTGACCGTCGGCTCGAGGCCGCCGTGGCCGTAGGCCGCGGGGCCCGGGCGCGCCCCCGACGACCGCGGCCCGACCCGCAGGGCGCCGCCGCTGTCGGCCCAGGCGATCGAGCCGCCGCCGGCGCCGACGGTGTGGATGTCGATCGTCGGCAGCGCGATCGGCCGGCCGGCGATCGCGCCGCCGCCCTGCTCCTGGACGCGGCCGTCGCGGACGACGAGCACGTCGCACGAGGTCCCGCCCATGTCGAAGCAGAGCAGGTCCGGCTCGCCGGTCGCGCGCGACACGATCGCGGCCGCGGCGGCGCCGCCGGCCGGCCCGGAGAGCACCGTCGTCGCGCCGCGCTCGGCCGCCTCCTCCAGCTCGCAGACGCCGCCGGAGGACTGCAGCACCTGGGGGGCGGGCAGCCCGGCGTCTGCGCAGCGGTCGGCCAGCCGCCGCAGGTAGCGGCCGACCAGCGGCGAGACCGCGGCGTCGACCTCGGTCGTGGCCGCCCGCTCGTACTCGCGGAAGGTGCCGACGGCGACGTGCGAGAGGGCGACGTGGACGTCCGCTCCCAGCCGCTCCCGCAGCGCCGCCCCGAGGCGCCGCTCGTGGTCCGGGTGGCGGTCGGCGTGCAGCAGCACCACGGCGACCGCCTCGGGCTCGGTCGCCGCGACGGCCTCGACCACGCGCTCGATCTCGTCCTCGGTCAGGGCCTGCTCGACCCCGTCGGGCCCGCAGCGCTCGGCGACCGCGATCCGCCGCTCGGGCGGGCTCAACGGCACGGGCCGGGCCTGCGCCAGGTCGTAGAGGTGCGGCCGGTCCTGGCGGCCGAGCTCGACGAGGTCGACGAAGCCGGCGGTCGCGCAGAGCGTCGTCCGCGCCAGACGGCCCTCGAGCAGCGCGTTGGTCGCCACGGTCATCCCGTGGGCGAGGGAGCGGACGTCGTCGGCGGTCGCGCCGGCCGCCGCGAGGACGCCGTCGATCGCCTCCAGCACCCCGCGCGACTGGTCGTCGGGGGTCGTCGGCGCCTTGGCCGTGTGGACCCGGTCGCCGCGGACCAGGACGGCGTCGGTGAACGTCCCGCCGACGTCGACGCCGAGGAGCGCGTCGGGGACCGGGCCGGCGGAGGGCATCGCCGGCGAGCGTAGCGAGCGTTCCCGCGAGGCCGGGCGCGCACGGACGGCGGCCCCGAGCAGCTGTACTAGATCCCAGAAAAGATTACGGCTATCGTCCGGCCAGTCGCACTACTCAGGAGAGAGATCATGGGCAGGATTCGGAGGACGACGGCGATCGGCGCCGTGGTCGGGTTCATCGGCGCCGCGACGTTGCTCGGCGCGACGCCGGCGTTCGCGGCCAATACGACGTACTACGTCGATGCGGTGAGCGGGTCGGACGCCAACGCGGGCACGAGCACCGCGACGGCGTGGAAGACGCTGG
>NZ_AGUD01000196.1 GCF_000240225.1 Patulibacter medicamentivorans | reverse complement strand
CCCCCCCCCCCCCCCCCCCGGATCCCCTTGCCCCGCCGGAGACCATCGCGTCAGGGCAAATGAAGCGTCGCGCCCGAGCAGCCCGTCGCCAGTTGCCGGATCGACCGAGTCCTAGAACCACCAATACGCGCCGCCGGCGAGGGGCAACCACTCGCAGCGCCGCCGAGCGCCGTCGGAGAAGACTGGCGAGCGTCAAGCTGAGCGTGCAGCTAGATGGTCGGGACCGAGATCTGGATCCTGTTCATGCCGGCAGCCACCGCCAACCACACCGTGCCCTCGTACCTCGGGCCTCTGGCCTCTGGCCTCTGGCCTCGGTGGTTGTCGGTATCGACCCGGAACGCCCGCTTGCCGAGCGTTGTCGCGCTGACAGAGTAGGTGCCGTCGACGCGCGCTTGGCAGCCTCGTGTAGATCGGCGTGAATGGCACCCTTCGCCGGGCTCGACGCCGAATCGGTCGTGCCGTCGGTCGCGGTCACGAACGTAATTCGATCCCATGACGCCTGGGATACCGAAGTACCGGCCAAGCCGCCGACGCAGAACCCCAGGTGTCGCGAAGGGCGACACCGCCCAGCATCCTTCGCCCCGCCTCAGTCTGTTCCTTGCGACCGAAGCTCGGCGAGCAACCGCCTGTCGGCAGCGCACGATGCCGTGCGCTGCCGACGGACTGGTCGATTCGTCAGCCGGTCGGGATGCTCGCCCGCACGTTGATGACGTTGCCGATCTTCTGGTTGCCGCCCATGACGGCGGTGTTCTTGCCGGCGGCCGCCGGCAGGCCTTCCTTCAGGTTGACGGCAGGATCCAGGAGCCAGTTGGTGAGCAGGTTCCCGCAGCCGTCAGCCTTCGGCGCCGCGAAGGCGTTGTCCACCACCCGGAAGCCCTCGTTACGGATCAACCGACCGCGCTGCTCGACGAACACGGTGCCAAGTGCTCCGGTGATGCTCGTGTTCGGCGGCGGCGGGCTCGTCGCCCCCGTGGTCAGCTTCAGCAGCACCGGGTTCGCAGCAGAACCGATGTAGCAGTTGCTGCCCAGGATGGGGTTGTCCAGCTTCACGCGAAGCGGCAACGTGAGCGCGGTCCCGGTCTCACCGAAGAAGTTGTTCCCGTTGAACTCGATCGGGCCGGCGAGTTCAGCCGTCGCGGTCACGTTGTTGGCGTATGCCACCGCGTCGAAGAACCAGCCGAGCCAGAAGCCACCCCAGCCGCTGGTGTCGACCAAGCCGAGCAGGCCGCCTGGGACGTCGAGCGGCGTCTTCGACAACGTCGGCCCGCCCTCAGCGTTGATCCATGTGGTCGCGCCCGTATTCGGATCCAGCGTGTAGCCGCCCTGCAGCGTAATCGTCTTGTTGATCGGCACATCGGCATTGCCGAGCTTGAAGTTGCCCGACGTCGACTGCGTGAAGACGCAAACACTCGTCGCCGGGTTCGAGAGCGGGCAGTTCTTGAAGTCCGACCAGACCCCGGTCGGATCTGCTGCCTGCGCGCCCGAAGCCAAAGCCAACGAACCGGCCACACCGGCCACCGCAGCCCATCGCTTGAGTCTCACCATCATGCACCTCTGCTCCTCGTTCGTCGCCCGCGCCATCGCGAGCAATACATGCACATTAATATGTGCCTAGGCGCGACTGTACAGCGACAGTGTGGCAAGAGCAACTGAATCGAGGAAGGCCGACGTTTCCGACTCTGCAGAGGCGCGGGCTTTGAGGTTCACAGACCTGTAAGGACCGGCAGAACATGGGTGTCTACGCGATGGGGCCGCCGCCCGACGCATAGGCGTCGGAACACCCAGGGTCGGCCTACCGCCCCCGCTTCACCCGCACCGCATACTTCGACGGCTCCGTCAGGACCTTCGGGTTGTCGATCTGCCCGATCCGGTCGATCAGGCGGGTCCACTGGCCGGGCTTGAGGATCCGGGCGACCTGGCGGCCGAGCTTGGGGTCGTCGGCGACCTCGGGGCGGAAGCCGACGTGGATGTGGTCGTCGTGGTCCGGGAGCGACATGGTGTTGTCTGCCCCGGTGAAGGTCATCAGCGAGATGATCTGGTGGGGCTTCATCGCGCCCTGCAGCTGCAGCAGCAGACGGATCGTGGACTCGGTGATCGTTCCGGGACCCTGCGTCTTGGGCGTGATCGTGATCCCGTTGACCGCCGCGATGTCGACCGCGTTGCCGGACGAGTGCTCCGACACGTTCCCCGAGGCGGTCATCAGGCCGTGGCCGGACCGCAGGCTGGTGATGGTCAGCCGCAGACCGTTGGCGGTCAGGAACTCGAGGGTCGCCAACACCCGCCGATCGATGGCGCCGGCCTCGATGTCGGCGCGGCCCTGCGGGTAGATGCTCAGGTTCCGGTCCGCGAGCACGCGCTGCTGGAGCTGCGCCTTGCTCATCAGCAGCACCTGGCCCGCTCCGGCGGTGCCGAACAGCGAGCGGCCCTTCGCGCGGTAGACCGCCGTCGACTCGAGCAGCTTCCAACCGTCGAGGATCGGCTTCGGATCGATCCTCGGAGCGCCGCGACCGGCCGGCCGGATCTGGAAGGTCATGCGACCGCTCTGGTCGGCGGGAGCAGCGGATCCCGCCGCATCGCCGTCCTGGCCGGCGTCATCGCGGCGCCCGGCCGCCGTCTGAGCGCTCCCGACCCGTCCGAGGCTGGTCCCGCTCAGCACCCGCGCCCCGCGCTTGAGCGGCCGGTACGTCATCTGATCGGGCTTCAGGCCGTGCAGCGCGGCCAGGTCCGGGCGATCCCCCAACGCCGGCAGCGGGTCGCTGCCGCTGGTCGCCAGGCTGTCGCTCGGCGGCGCGTACGGTCCCGGGGTGATCGTCTCCACCTCGGCGCCCGGCGCGGGCTGCTGCGACTCGACCGGCGTCTGATCCGGGGTTCGGCTCTGCTGCTCGCCCGAGGTGTCGCCGATCGGCGCCGGAACGCCGGGAACCGGCATCAGCGGGGGCAGGCTGCTGGTCGGCGGCGGGATCGGGCTGTGCGATCGCGACCGCCGGCTGGTCGACGCGGCGGACCGGTCGGCGGCCGAGCCGCGGGACTGCGTCCTGGAGGACGGGGCGCTCGACGAGCTCGTCGCCTCGTCCCGGTGATCCGCCGCGGCCGTTGCCGCGGCGCCAGTCGCCACGTCGTCGGGAGCAGCGCCGCCGACGGACTCGGGGCCGCTGTCGCGTCCCGCTCGCCGCTCGGTCGACGACGAGGCGAAACGGGCAGCGCCACCAGCTCGTCCACGACGGACGCGCTCCCGCCCCTCGCCGCGACGATCGGCCGCGCCCTCCGCACCGGGAGTCGGTGCGTCGACGGGCAGGGCTCCGGGATGGGCCTCTGCGGTCGCTCGACGACCGGGGTTCGCGAGGACGCGGTACTTCGGGCGCGGCGCCGTGTCGACGACGCCGATCGTGCCGTCAGGGGCGGGCGCCGGATTGGCCGGATCGTCCGGCCGGGGCGCGCCGGCGGTCGAGCCTCCGCCCACGGTGGCCGGCCGCGCGGCGAGGCCGGCCCTGGCCAGCGGCAGGCCGGCGAGCGGACCCTGGAGCTTCGGGGCTGCTCCGCGTCCGCCGGCGGCGGCCGCGCTCGCTCCCTCCGCCGGCGCAGCGCCTGCGGCGAGGGGCGTGGCATCCGGGGCACGGCCCGTACCAGCGACCGCGCTGTTGGCGCCGCTCGTCCCGGCGGGCTCGGCTGCGCCAGCGTGATCGGCTCCGCCACCAACCGCCCCGCTGGTCCTCGTACCGTCGGCGCCCTGACCACTGCTGGCTGCTCCGCCAGCGCCGCTCGTCGCGCCGGCACCGCGACCGGGCGGTCCGTCGTCAGCGCCGTCAGGGCCGCCCGCCGTTCCACCTGCCCGTCCGATTCCGCCACTCGCGCCGTCCGGCTCGCCGCCGCCCTCCCCCGGCCGCGCGGTCCCGGCGGTGGCCGGGCGCGTCGGCTTCGGGTCGTCGGTCGGCTGGCCCGGCTCGTCGCCGCGGGCGGCCTCGGCCTCGGGGTCCTTGGGAGCCGGGTAGTAGGACTCGACCGACTTCAGGTGCGCGTAGGTGTAGGTGTTGCCGTAGACGTCGCGCAGCTGGACGAACTTGCCCAGGCGCGGGCTCTCGCCGATCCGGGTCACCTCGCCGTCCTGGACGGCGACGGCGGCCGCGCCGGGGGCGGTGCGGATCTCGATCGAGCGGCGGTCGCCCGACTCGACCGGCTTGGCCGCGTTGCTCCCCGTCGCCTTCCGTCGCGAGGTCGCCACGGCGTCGTCGCCGTCGTAGGTCGCGGCACGGTCGACCGGGAACATGCCCTGCGTCAGGCCGGCGAGCGACGAGACCAGATCGGCCGGCAGCCCGGCGATCAGCCGCGCCCGCAGCAGCACCGAGCGGACGTACCAGTCGGCGTGGTTGTAGGCGAAGATCGCCTTGCGGATGTCCTGGTCGGCGCCCGCGGCCCGCAGGTAGCGAGCGGCAGCGAAGATCGCGTCGACCGGGTTGAACGGGTCGGCCTTGCCGTCGCCGTTGGCGTCGGTGCCGTACGTCTCCCAGGTCGCCGGCATGAACTGCATCCAGCCCAGGGCGCCGGCCGACGACACGCTGAGGTTGCGCCCGTAGTCGGTCTCGATCTCGTTGATCGCCGCCAGCACCTCCCAGCGGATCCCGTACTGGATGCCCGCGGCCTGGTAGATCGGCAGCAGGAACGGCGGGATCCGGAAGCGGTCGAGGAAGAGGTTCGGGACCGCGGTCGGGGCATCGGGCAGCGGGTCGCCGCCGTCGGTCGGCGGCGCGTCGCCGGCGGCGTCGGGCGTCGTCCCCCCGGAGGCCTTGGAACCGTCCTTCTGCGCCTTGTCCTTGCGCTGCTTCGCACGGCGCTTGGCGGCCTCCTCGCGGGCGCGCTTGCGCTCGGCGGCACGGCGCTCCTGGGCCGCGGCGTGCGAATCGCGGGCCTGCTTGCGTCCCTCGCCGCCGCCGTCGACGGTGAGCGGATCGGAGCGCCCGGGACGACGCCCCGGCGGCGGTGCCGGCGTGGTCGTCGTCGGAGGCGGCGTCGTCTCGGTCGCCGCAGGCGGCTCCGCCGTCGTGGTCGGCTCCACCGCCAGCGGCGACGCCCCGTCGCCGGCTGCCACCGCCGGCGAGCTGGTCGTCGACGCCGCCGGCAGCGGCGTGGTGTCGGCCGCCTCGACGACCGCTGCCGGGGTCACGAGCGCGACGCCGGTGACGACGGCGAGCAGGCCGTTGCGCGCGTGCGGGTGCCGCGCCCCGCCCGCTGGTGCGTTCGCGTACGCCGCCGGCTCCCGACGGGTCGGCGAACGGCGGTCGGCGGGGTCGTTGGCGCTCATCGCGTTCCCTTCAGCTGCACCGGCGGGTCGGCCGTCAGGTGCGGGTAGGCGGTGCCGTATCCGGGCTGCGGGCCCTGCTGCTTGCACGGCGGCCGCAGGACCTCGCCGCCGGTCAGGTTCCGGAACCCGTAGGCGGCGATCAGGTCCTGTAGGCCCTCGGGCACGCTGGCCGTCGGCGCGATCGGATCGGCGTTGCCGCAGCTGGCCGTCGAGAGCGACTCCAGACCCTGGCCGAGCAGGCCCATCCCGCCCGGGTTGACGTAGGCGTTGCGGCGAGACATGCCGAACGGCCGTTGTTGGAATGTCAGTCCCTCGGGGCTGAGGGTCTGTGAGACGCGCAGGTAGTTGACCGGCGGACCGTCGATCGTCGCCTCCCGGGCCTGGCTGGCCGCGGTCAGGTTGCCGACGAAGGCCGTGATCTCGCGGCGGTTGTTCCCCAGGTAGCGGACCATCGGGTCGAGCTGGCGCAGGAACGGCTGGAAGTCCTCCAGCACCGGCGGCAGGTCGCTCAGCAGCTGGTGCAGGGCCGGCACGCCGCGCTCGGACGCGGTGATCACCGGGCCGAGTCGCTGCATGAAGCCCTTGAGCGGACCGCTCAGGCGGCGCAACGCGTCGAAGGTCGGCCCCAGCTCGCGCGCGGCCGGCTTCAGGCGCTCGACGATCGGCCGGCCCTCGCGCGCCAGCTTCGTGAACGCCGGCAGGGTGGCGGCGGTCTCGCGCTCGAACCGCGGCAGCTGCTGGAAGATCGCGGCCAGGTCCCGGTTGCGCGCGCCGAGGGTCGAGAACGTCCGCTCGCTCGCCCGGACCAGCCCCCGCAGATCCCCGTCGCGGGCGCTGATCGCGCCGAAGACCTTGCCGGTGCCCGACACCGACTGCCGGACCGCTCCCTGCTGGGCGTCGAGGATCGCGCTCAGCTTGCCCATCTCGTCGACGAACTCGGGCAGTTCCGCCAGCGTGGCGCTGAAGTCGGCGGCGCGCCCCCGCACCGCCTGGGCCTGCGACTGCATCCAGACGCGGAACGCCGCCCGGGTCTTGGCGTCGAAGGTCTTGAGGATCTCGTCCAGCTCGACCGTCGACTCGACCCGCGAGCTCTGCAGCGAACCGCCCTCGGGCAGCTCGCCGCCGGGGTCGTTGCGACTCGGGGCCAGCTCGATGTACGTCTCGCCGAGCAGCGTCTTGGAGCGCAGCATCGCCCGCGTGTTGCGAGGGATCGGGGCGAACTTGCCCTGCAGCTCGATGGTCGCCCGGGTCTTGTTCTGGACTCCCGGCTCGATCTCGACGACCTTGCCGACGTTGACGCCCGAGATCCGCACGTCGGCGGTCGTCGCCAGCTGCGTCGCCTCGGGCAGCAGGACCTGGAACCGGTAGCCCTCGGGCTTCAGCGGCACGGGGCCGCCGAACGAGATCCACAGGAACAGCAGGCAGCCGAAGCTCGAGAGGGCGAAGACGACCATCGCCAGGATCTGCGGAACGGTGGGGCGCTTCTTGATCATCGACCGGCCCTACTTGTCCGGAGTCCCGGCGCACTGCGCCTGGTAGGTCGGGATGTTGATCAGGCGAAGGAGCGTGCCGACCGGCGGGTTGCGCGTGTAGAGCGAATCGGCGAACTGCAAGACGCCGCACGGGATGTAGATCATGGACCGTCGGGTCGCCCCGACTCCGTCCTGGCTCGAGAGCGCCGAGTTCGTGTTGTGGTTCGCCCACGGCAGGTAGTAGAGGTAGCCCTTGCCCGCGCCCGGCGGATCGAAGGCCAGCGTGTCGGTCAGGGCGTTGAAGACCCGCAGCACGCGGTCGATGTTCGGTGCCGCCGCGGCGAGATCGCGAGCGGCGGGCGCCAGCGCCCGCACGGTCGGCTGCGCCTCGCGCGAGAACGGTCGCAGCTGCTCGCGCAGGACCGGGGTCGTCTGCTCGAGGAACGGGCGGAACTCGCGCAGCGCGGACGGCAGGGCCCGGGCACCGGGCAGCAGGCGGGGCGCCCCGACCTGCAGCGTCTTGGCGAAGTGGTCGGCCTTGCGCAGCGCCTCGTCGCTGGCCTTCAGGGCGCCGGGGAAGCGATCGAGCGCCTGCCCCAGGTTGCGGTTCTGGTTGGCGAAGCGCCGGAAGACGTCGGCGTTGGCGCGGACGAATCGCGCCAGCTGCTCGTCGCGGCCGCCGAGCTCGTCGGCGATCAGGCCCAGGTTGTGGACCAGCCGCTTGAGCTGCCCGCTGCGTCGCGCGACCAGCCGCGTCGCCTCGGCCGAGTGGTACGACAGGGGGGTGAACCGGCGCAGGTCGCGGGCGAGCGCCCGGCCGCCCTTGCCGCCGAGGGCGACCCCGGCCTGGCTGACCAGGTTGGCCAGCTCGGTGCGGGTGTCGCTGTCGAGGCTGGCCAGGACCTCGTCCAGGTTGACGTCGGGTGCGGTGAGCGCCGAGCTGACCGTCGCGCCGTTCTTCAGGGCCGGCCCCGCGGCACGGGTGCCCGGATCGATCTCGACGACCATGTCCTTGAGCCCGGTCTTCGGCCGCAGCAGGAAGCTCGCGTCCGGATAGACGTGGGCGTACTTCGGGTTCATCCGCAACCGCACGACCGCCGCCCCGCGGTCGAGCTTGACCGCGGCCACGTCGCCGACCCGGATGCCCGAGATCGTCACCGCCTGCCCCTGGCCCGGTGCGACGCCGTTCGCGGTCTGGAACCGCGCGTTGAGGTAGAAGTGCTCCTTGCCGACGAACGGCACCCAGCTCGGCGGCACGAAGTTCTGGTGGCCGAAGATGTAGCCGCCGACGACGACGCCGAGGACCATCAGCAGGACGAGCTTCACCGCCTGCGAGCCGTGGAAGCGGATGGCGCGCTTCACGGTGCCAGCTCCTTCGGCGGCATCGGCGTGCGGTTCGGCAGCGCTGGGCGGGGAGCGTTCGGCCGCGACCCGTCGGCCGCGCCAACGGCGCTGCTCAGGTCAGGCACTCCGGACCGATAGCACGGCACATCCCGACGAAGGGGCGGGGTAGCTCCGCCCGGGAACACCGGGCTCGTGCCGCTCGAGCGGATCGCCGAGCTGCTGCGGGAGGCGCGGTTCTTGGCGATCGTGTTGCCGCTGCGGATGACTTCGTCTCCACCGATGGTCGGCAGCCGCAGCAGCGCGCCGTTGCCGTCGAAGCTCTGGGCCTCGGACGCCTGGCCGATCATCGCGTACCACAGCTCCTTGTAGTTCTCGGAGCCGGTCGAGAGCGCGCCGTCGGGGACCGGCAGCTTCGCCGTCGGCACCAGCGTGTTGCTGGCGCAGCGTGCCAGCAGGTCGGCGTTGCGGACCAGATTGCGGCTCTCGTGGGTGACGCGAGCCAGGTCGCCGACCGCGGGAGCCAGGTCCCTCGAGAGCCCGCCGAGCTCGGGCTGGCCCAGCAGCGGCAGGGCTTGGGCGAGCCAGGGCCGCGCGGCCTCGATCGTGGCCGGCAGCTCGCGCAGGCCGACGCCGAGGGCGCGGGCCAGCTGGCGGGACGCCGGCAGCGCCTGGCGCAGGTTGGCGAACGCCGTGCGGCCGGTGGCGGCGACCGCCGCCAGCTCGCGAACGGTGTTGCGCAGACCGGCGGCGTGCAGCGCCGTGGTGCCGACGGTGGTGTCGAAGTCGCGGACCAGCGAGGTCAGCGCTCCCTCGTCGCGGGCGAGCGCACCCGTCGCCCGGCCGAAGCCCCGCAGGACCCGGGCCAGGTCGCCGGGCTGGGTCCCGCGCAGCGCGTCGGTCACGATCGCGCCGTCGCGCAGGGCGGGGACGCTGGTGCGCAGGGTCTCGTTCATCGCCTGACCGCCGGACAGGCCGCGCACGACCGGGGCCTGGGTGGCGTCCTCGGCCGCTGTCGGGGTCGACCCGAGCGCGTCGCCGAGGCCCTGCAGCGTCTGCTGGAGCCCGGTGCGGACGTTGCCGCGCAGCGGGCTCAGGACCTGGTCGAGCTGCACCGGCGTCGTCGTCTGGGCGATCGGGATCGTGCCGCCGCTGGCCAACTCGGGACTGCCGGGTCGTCCCGGCCGCAGGTCGACGTAGAAGTTGCCCTCGAGGAACAGCTTGGGCCGGATCTTGAGCTCGGCGTCGCGGCGGATCGGGCGCCCTTCGTCGTCGATCCGCATCGTGATCTGCGCGAGGTCCGTCTTCTTGTAGCGCTCGACGGCGGTGACCTTGCCGACGTTGACGCCGGCGATCCTCACCTGGCTGCCGGGCACGAGCAGGTTCGACGTGTTGACGACCGCCTTGACCTCGTAATGCGACTGGAACGGGATCGCCTGGCTGAAGATGAAGTACACGACGACGAGCGCCAGGACGATCGTGAAGATCCCGGCCTTGACGTCGCCGAAGCGCTCGATCCAGACGCCCTTGGTGGTCTGCGCCATCAGTCGCCCGCCTTCGCCTTGGCCGGGGCCCAGCGCCCGGTCTTCGTCGTTCCGACCCCTTGAATCCCGGGCACGTTGCCGATCAGCTGGCGATCCATCAGGTACCCCTCGCTGCCTGCCTCGCACTCGCGCGGCTGCCCCGGAGCGGCGGTGTTCGGGTACGGGTTGCTGTGGAGGTAGCTGTCCTTGGGCTGGCGTTGGTCGGGGTCGATACCGGTCGCCGGCGTGGCCGATGGCCCGGCTTCGCTCCCCGGTACCTGGCTGGCGACGACCGCCGAGACGCGAAGCATGGATCCAACGGCGTCTGCTTCGGACAGTGCGTTGGCGAGGTTCCGCAGGATCAGCCCGCCGTAGTTGCAGACCGTCTGCGCCGGGGTGATGAACGACGTCAGCGGGCGCAACGTGGTGGCGGTGTTGGTCAGCGCCTGCAGCCCGGTGTGGACGCGCTGGTCGTCGTCGAACCGCTCGAGATCGCCGAGCGTCCCGATCAGGCGCCGGTTGAGCGCGGGCGACCGGCGCAGGGCAGGCGTGCCGGCCTCGAGCGCCGCGGCCATGTCCGGCGACGCTGCCGACAGCGACGCGAACGCCGGGCGCAGCAGCCGCAGCAACTCGGTCGAGCTGCGCATGAAGGGCGCCTGCCTCGGCAGCTCGTCGGTCCCCGCCTTGAGCGCCCGCGGCCCGTAGCTGATCGAGGCCATCAGGTCGCCGCGGACGTCGCTGAGCGCCCCGAACGTCTGGCGCAGCGCCGTGAACAGCTGCGCCTGCTCACGGGCGACCGGCGCGACCTCGGCCGCGGCGCGGGCCAACGCGGGGAACAGCCGATCGAACCCGGTCTGCGCGCTGACCAGGTTGCGCGCCGCCGGCTCCAGGTGGGTGACCAGCGGCAGCAGGCCGACGATCGCCCGGTTGAGCGCGGCGCCGCGCCCGGCGAGGCCGCCGCCGAACTCGAGCAGGTTCTCCTGCGACGCGCGGCGGGTCGGCTCGTCGAACGTGTTGAAGAAGTCGTCGAAGTCGACCGGCTCGGGCGCGGCGTAGCGCAACGGGATCGTCCCGCCCTGCGGCACCGTCCGCGACGAGGCTCCGGCGGTGACCTCGACGTAGCGCAGGCCGAGCGGCGACTTCGGCCGGATCGCGATCCGCGAGTCGACCGGGAGCTTGCCTGAGGTCCGGTCGAGCTTCAGGTGCAGCCGCGCGCCAGCGCTGCCGTCGGGTCGCACGATCGGGGTGATCGAGCCGAGCTGACCGATCCGCGCGCCGCCCTTGCGCACGTCGTTGCCGGCGACCAGCCCGGCCGCGTCGCGGACGTCGACGGAGACGTCGTAGGTCTTGACGAACGGCAGCCCGCTGTTGGCGTTGTAGGCCAGGACGAACGCGACCAGCGCGATCAGGATCCCGGCCGCGCCGACCAGCACCGGATTGGCCACGATCGAGGAGCGGCCACGGAGGGGCATCCGCTCGCTCATCGCTTGCCGTCCTTCGCGGGCGGGTCGCCCAGGAGCGCGTCGAGAGCCCGCTTGACCCGGGCCGGGTCGTCTCCCGGCAGAGCCCGCCGCGCGGGCGCGCCGTCCTCGTGACCGCCTGTGGGGTCGGTGTTCTGACGTTCCGCCGCCCTGGCGGCCGCAGCCGGGTCCTCGCCACGTCGAGCCGCGCGCTGGGCGGCACGTTCAGCCTTCATCGATGCCGAGGTCGGCAGCACCGGGACCGGCGGGGCGTCGCGGAGCATCCGCAGGTAGGAGGCGCGAGCGGCCGCACCGTCTTCGTCATCACCGTTGCTCGTCTTGAGCCGCGCAGAGCACGTGTCGGACCCCGACACCTTGTACAGCCGGTCGATGCAGTTGTTGACCAGCAGGCTCGCCCGCATGTAGTGGCTGGTCCCGTCGAACCCGTTGAGCGCGCCGGTGTAGAAGTAGATGAGCT
Source organism: Patulibacter medicamentivorans (assembly GCF_000240225.1). Taxonomy (GTDB): domain Bacteria; phylum Actinomycetota; class Thermoleophilia; order Solirubrobacterales; family Solirubrobacteraceae; genus Patulibacter; species Patulibacter medicamentivorans. The sequence continues at coordinate 23,048 of NZ_AGUD01000196.1, read as the reverse complement.
GCATCAGCGACTCGATGCCGCCCGCCCGCTCGAGGCTGCCGAAGAGATCGCTCAGCTCCTTGGCCGCCGGGCGCAGCGGCGTCCCGAGGCCGGCGAAGCGATCGACCAGCGAACGGATCCGCGGGAACGTCGTGCGACCGCGCTCGGCCAGCTTGCCGAGCGAGACGAAGGCCGGCGTCGCGGCCTTCGAGAACGGCCCGAGCCGCTGGATCGCGTCGGTGATCTGCGGCGCGTTGCGCGAGAGGTTGGCGATCGCCGGGTCGGCCTGGTCGATCAGCGCCGAGATCCGCTTGGCCCCCGGCTCGAGCTGGGCCAGGAAGGCCGGCAGCCGCTCGATGTCGCGCTCGAGGTCGTCGCCCCGCTCGGCCGTTGCCGCCGAGACGTCGCCGATCCGGTCGATCGCCCCCGTCAGGTCCTTGCGGCGCTCGGCCAGCGGTCGCAGCACGGCGTCGGAGTCGGCGACCAGGCGATCGAGCGTCTGGTTCTGCCGCGCCAGGACCGAGACCAGCTTGTCGGCCTGCTGCAGCGCGGGGTTGGCCCGGATGATCGCCTTGCGCAGGGTCTCGCCGTTGCCCGCGACGCCGGCGCCGAACTCGGCCACGATCAGCCGCAGCCGCTCGCGCTGGGGCAACTGGTTGATGTTGCCGATCAGGTCGATGCCGACGGCGCTGGTCGTCTGCTCGACCGGCAGCAGGTGCTGGCCCTTGCCGTCGCCGCTCCCGATCGCCGCCAACTTCGGGGGCAGCGGGCGCCCCTCGGCACGCGGCTGGGTCGGCTTGCAGTCGACGTACTGCTCGCCGATCAGCGACTGCAGGCCGATCGCGCAGGTGGCGTCGGCGCGGAACGGGACGAACGCCGGGTCGTCGATCTTCAGCACCGCGACCGCGCGATTCTGCGGGCTCAGCTCGAGCTTCTCGATCGTGCCCGCGAGGACGCCCGCGACCTTCACGTCCTCGCCGGTCACGAGGAAGCTGCCGTTGTCGAACTCGGCGCGCACGCGGTAGGCGCCGTCGTCTCCGCCGTCGCCGCGGACGACCGCGACGCCGATGCCGAGCAGCAGCAGTGCGACGAGCGCGGCCAGCAGCGGCACCAGGGCGCGGCGGTTCGCCTGCTGCGCGGTCGGGAAGGTCCCGTTGCTCATCCGCCGCCGCCGATCCGCTGCGCGGGCGCGCAGTCCGGGTTGGCCAGCGGGCCGTCGTCGACGAACGGCGCAGACCCGTCGGGCGACGCGGCGGCCGTCCCCGGGCAGCGGCGCAGGTTGCCGTTGGTGACGGCGTCGCTCTTGCCGCGATCGGCGAGCGCCTTCGGCTCGAGCATGGTCCCGCCGGCCCCGTCGACCGCCCGGAAGGCGTCGAACAGCGGCAGCGAGCGAACGTAGTGCCCGCGCGCGTCGTAGGTCGCAGCGGCGGCGCCATAGCCCCGGAACCAGCCGACCAGGTCGGGGATGTAGGGCCGGATGAACGAGAAGATCGGGGTGCTGTCCTTCAGCGCGCGGCTGGAGCGCGGAAGCGCCGCGTGGGCCTTGTCGGCCAACGGCGGCAGGTCGCGGAGCGCGTCGAGCCCGTCGTTGCCGGGGCCCGGCCGGTCGACGAGGTCGCGCAGGCGCGTCACCACGGGGACCGCTCGCTCGGTCACCGGACGCAGCTGGCGGAGGAAGTCGGGCAGCTCTCCGCTGGAGAGGTCCGCCGACCGCAGCAGGCCACGCAGGTCCGGGATCGTCGCGCGCAGCTCGGCCAGTCCCGCGCCGCCCTCCCGCAGCGCGGTCGGCAGGTCGCGCAGGACGCCGTTGAGGCCAGCGGTCTCGGAGGCGAGCGCCTCCATCGTCCGCCGCGCGCCGCCGACCAGGCTGGTCAGGCGCTCGGGCTCGCGGGCGAGCGCGCTGGTGGCGCGACCGCTCTGGACCAGGAACTGCTGGAACTGGGCGCTCTCGCCGGTGATCTCCTGGCTCAGGCGGCGCAGGCCACCGAGGGCGGCCGGGAGCATGCGCGCCGACTCGTTGGCGTTCTGCTCGCGCCCTGCGTACCAGTCGGCGAAGCCACCGACCATCCGCTGCAGGCCCTTGCGGGTCTTGCCGTCGAGCGCGTTCAGCAGCGCGTCGATGTCGACGGTCGAGGTGGTCTTGTCGATCGGGATCACGGCGCCGTCGGCAAGCGCCCGGCGGTTGTCGGGGGCCGGCGAGACGTCGACGTAGCGCCCCGCGACGCTGCCGAGGCCGCTGACGCGGATCGTCGCCGTCGAGCCGTCGCGGAGAGGCCCGTAGGCGTCGTCGATCGAGATCCGGACCTGGGCTAGGTCGTCGTCGGTCAGATCGATCGACTGGACCGTGCCGACCTGGACGCCGCCGATCCGCACCGCGCCGCCCTTGACGATCTGGCTGGCGTTGTCGAACACCAGCCGGTACTCGCGCGAGCTGCCGCCACCGAGCAGGACGGCCACCACGATGCCGACGGCGAGGGCGAGCGCGAATGGCGCCAGACGGCGCGCACGCCGGGCGTTGGGGGACATCGACGACAGGGGGTTCTCTCCTCCGAGCGCGCCGAACGGGCGACGCATCGGTCGCGACGACTATACACATGCCCATACCGCCACCGGTGGTTGCGTTTCGGTTGCGCCTCGCCCGTCGGGGCCCAACAGCGCGCTCGCCCAGCCAGAACCGCATCTCGCGCCCGTGTAGAACACCGGTCCAGAATCCGCGACAGGCGATGCCGGTTGGTGTAGGGACACCAGCGGGTCCGCGTGCACGTGCTCGACAGACGAACCTGCGCATAGAGGTCGGCCAGCGTGTACGGTGCGCTGATCGAGGGTCCAGTCGTGGGCGGGCGTCGCTTGTCGCGCCCGGATGGCCGGATCCCAACCGCAACCCCAGGAGAGAGAGTCCATGGCTCATCGCAAGCTCGCCGCCACGGCCGCCGCCCTGCTCGGCCTTGCCGTGGTCGCCGGTCCCGTCGCCGCTCAGACCAGCTCGGGCACGACCATCGAGGTCACCAAGGTGTCGGTGTCGCCGAACAAGGCCGGCACCAAGAAGAAGCCGAAGGCGGTCAAGAAGCTGTCGGTCGCCGCCAAGGTCAACGTGCCGGACGGCCAGAAGCGGCCGGTGATCAACAAGATCTCCGTGCTGTTCCCCAAGGGCTCGGTCTGGAACGGCGCCAAGTACCCGAAGTGCTCGCAGTCGCAGCTGACCTCGACGCAGGAGTTCCCGAAGTCGAAGTGCAGCAAGGCCGTCTTCGGCTCGGGCAAGGCCAACGCGATGGCCGACACGACCCCGACCGTCGCGAAGATCACCGTCGTCAACGGCGGCGCGAAGAACATCTACTTCTACACCGAGCTGGACAACCCGGCCGTCGTGCGCGCCCCCGCCCCGGGCAAGCTGACGAAGAAGTCCGGCAAGTGGGCCTACCAGCTCGACGTCACGATCCCGGACGAGTTGCAGATCGTCGGTGGCGTCCCGATCGCCGTGACCGACCTGGCCGTCAGCGCCGGCAAGGGCAGCATCCTGGCGACGTCGTCCTGCCCGAAGGACAAGAAGTGGCCGTTCGAGGTCACCGCGTACCTCGAGGATCAGGACACCGGCGCGCCGCTCGGCACCACGAAGACGGTGGACAGCACGCCCTGCAAGTAGGGGTATCGCTGACCCGCCTCACCGAGGCGTCTTGGATGGCCGACGGGCCCCTCCCGACTGCGAGGGGCCCGTCGTCGTCTCGGTTCCCGCCGTCCCGTGCGGGGCGGGGGCGGCCAGAGCTAGCGCCCGTCAGCGCACATACGTGGAACGACGAGGCCCGCGACGCACCGCGTCCGCGGGCGATAGATCCGTCGCAGCTCGGCGGAGAGCCGCGTCAGGTTCCGCTCCTCCTGCTCCTCGCGAAGCAACCGGTCGATGCTCGCACGCGCGCTCGTGAATGAGGTTCGACCGGCAGGACGGTCGCGGACGATCTCGATGATCCACCAGGTGTCGAGGACCCGGAACGGCCCGACCGGCCGGTGCAGCGGAGCGGCGAACACGGCCCCGCGGAGTTGAGCGAGGGCGTTCCGGCGGTCGATCGTCATCCATCCCCCGCGGCGTGCCGACGGCTCGATGGAGAAGCGGCGGGCCGCGACGGCCCAGTCGTCCCCTCGGACGGCCGCGGCCGCGCGGTGCGCGGCCTGCAGGTCGCGCACCACGATCGCACGGATATCGCGCGACGCCGGCCGCCCGAAGGCCGCGCGATTGCCCTCGTAGTAGCGGCGGGCAGCCAGCAGGCTCGGCGTTGCCGGCCGCCCGAAGATCATGTGGGCGAGCTTGCGTCCCTGCGCATCGACGAGCGCCCGTTCGCGTCGCCGCCAGGCATCCCCGACCGGACCGCCGGAGGTGGCCATGCGCGCAGCCGCTCTCTTCTCCACGTCACGTCGCTCGGACGGCCTCAGGGCGGCGCCGATCCGCCGCGCGTGCAGCCGAAGCCACGTCGTGCCAATCAGGTAGCGGACCGTCTCGACGCGGGCGAGCCGAACGCGGTCCGCACAACGCGGCGCGCCCGCCTGAGGTGGCCGCCCCGGCATCCTCCGCTCGCAGACCGCAACGGTGCGCGGGCCTCGCCAATCGGCGGTGTCCTGCCAGGCGAGCCCGCCAGAGAACTCGGGAAACCATGCCGAGAACTTCGAGACCGGGATCCGCTGACCGTCGACCGTCGCGATCCGACCTGCGGCGGTCACCGACGATCGATCGCCGGAATCGGTGCACCCAACCGATCCAGCGACAGCGATCAGCGCCGCAAGCGCCAGACCAGTGCGGATCGGTAGCGGAGCACCCGAGCGGCGCCCCGTCACGCAGGGTAGTACTCGTACGAGCCGAACAGATGCAGACTCGAGGTCGAGTTGTTCACGATGGTTGCGTAACTCCGCGGCTTGTCTCCCGAGCCATAGAAGCCGGTGTAGGTGGTCGTGAACGTGCCCTCGTTGAACTGCCACGCGTAGATGCACCCGAAGGTGATGGTGTCCGGGCCGAAGCCATCGGCCTGCCCTTTGCCGCCGACGCAGACCGTCCCCGAGCCGGCGTCGTCGAACGGCAGCGCCTGGACCGCGATATAGCGATAGTCGCGCTTCGGCCCGACGCACCGACCGCCGGGAGCGACGGACGTGTAGGAGCAGAACTCTCCGACAACCGTCGCGCTCGCCGGCGGCGCCGCAGCGCCGGCACCGGCGAGCCCCAATGCCAGACCAGTCGCCAACGAGGCGAGCTTCTTCTTGCTGAGCACATCAAGCATGCGCGCACCGTAGCACCTCAGAGCTATTTACATTTCCAATACGTCGGCGTCCACCTAAGACCTTCTCACGTGTCCATATTCGCCTGTGGTCCACAGGCTCCACCCAGGGGTGAGCACAGCGCATCGACCTAGCCTCGGTCCGCGAGCGGAAGGCCACACCGGTGGCCTGGCCTGCCACTAGACCGGCCCCAGGGTGCCGCGCACGCGCGGGTCACGCTGCCGGCGCGTCCCCCGTCCCTCCCCCACTCGGGGTCAGCCCACCTCACCCCACCAGCCGCCCCAGCGCCTCCCGCAACCCCGCCGGGATCGGCACCGGCCGCCGCGTCTCGCGGTCGACGAAGACGTGGGTGAACGTGCCCTCGGCGACGAGCGTCGCGGCGTCGTCGAAGAGGCCCAGCTCGTAGGTGACGCTGGAGGTGCCGAGCCGGCCGACCCGGACTCCGCAGCGGACGTCGCCGGGGAAGCTGACCGAGGCCAGGAAGCGGCACTGGGACTGGGCGCAGACGCCGATCGCGTCGCCGGTGGCGATCTCGAGCCCGCCCTCGCGGATCAGGAAGCTGTTGATCGCGCTGTCGAAGTACGAGTAGTACTCGACGTTGTTGACGTGGCCGTAGACGTCGTTGTCCTTCCAGCGCGTCGTGATCGTGCTGGCGAAGGGGAAGTCCGCGAGGGTCGGCGGCGCGGCGTCGGGCATCGGCGATTCCTAGCAGGCCCGCGCCGCCGGCGATCGCGGGAGACGGCGCGGCCCGGCGGCGCGGCCGGCCCTCACGCCATCATGCCGACGCCGGCGGGCCGGCGGCCTTCGTCCACTCGGCCTTGTGGAGCTTCTTCATCGCCTGGTAGTCGGACAGCGCCTGCGGCGAGTCGACGTTGCCGAGCGTCGGGTGCCACGGCACCAGCTCCTCGGCGGCCGCGACCCCGAAGCGGTGAGCCAGCACCGAGCCGAGCGACTTGATCTTCATCTCGCCGAAGCCCGGCAGCGCGGCGAGGTTGGCCCGCAGCGCCGCCGCGTCGGCGGCGTCGGTCCAGACCCGCGCGGCGTCGCCGTCGTAGTGGTCGCGGACGTGCGCGGCCATCGCCTGGACCCGTTCGGCCATCGATCCGGGGAAGCGGTGGATCGCCGGCTTCTCCCGGAAGATCGCCTCGAGATCGGCGCTGGCGATCGCGTCCGCGTCGAGCGACCCGAGCCGCTCCCGCAGCACCAGCGGCCCCATGAACGCCTTCTGGACCGTCACCTGCTGGTCGAGCACGAAGCCGACCAGCAGCGCCATCGGATCGGCGGCGATCAGCGCGTTCGCCTCGTCGGACTCCGTGAAGTAGAGGCGATCGGGACCGGACACGAATCGATCGTAGCGGCGGCCGTCGAGCCTGTCAGGCCGGGCGACCGGACCGCGAGACCCGCGCGACGGTCAACCCGGAGCGACCGCCGGCACGGCGACCGGCTCGAGTTCGAAGTCGTGGAGCCGCGGGGCGCTGAGCTCCTGCCGGTGGCGCTTGGGCGCCCACGCCCACAGCTCCGGGATCCCGTCCTCGTCCAGGTACCAGCTGTTGCAGCCGCTCGCCCAGACGGTGCCCGGGATCGCCTCGCGCAGCCGCGCGTTGAAGCGATCGGTCGCGTCCTGGCGCGGCTCGGCGGCCCCGTAGCGGCCGTCGCGCCACAACTCGATCCACTGCACGACGTAGCCGGCCTGCGTCTCGGCGATCTCCGTGAGGCTGTAGTTGCCGACCGGGCTGTGCGGACCCATGAGCATGAAGAAGTTCGGGAACCCGGGCAGCGCGACGGTCATGTAGCCGCGGGGACCGTCCGCCCACGCCTCCCGGAGCGTCAGACCGTCGCGGCCGGTCAGCGTCATCGGCTGGAAGTAGGCGTGCGCGTCGAAGCCGGTGGCGAGCACGAGCACGTCGAGCTCGTGCAGCGTGCCGTCCGCCGTGCGAACGCCCCGGGGCTCGACCCGCTCGATGCCGTCGGTGATCAGGTGGACGTCGTCGCGCTGGATCGCCGGGTAGAAGTCCGACGAGATCACGATCCGCTTGCACATCGGCTCGTAGCCGGGGGTCAGCGCGACGCGCAGGTCCGGGTCGGCCACCTTCTTGCGCAGGTGCCGGCGGCAGATGGCCTGGATCGCGTCACGACGTCGCCCCGGGGCGACGAGCGCCATGGCCACCCAGTCGATCGTGGCCCGGCAGGCGTCGTAGGCGAGCGTGTCGAGCTTCGGGAAGCGGCGGTGGAGCGCGCGCGTGAGCCGCGAGAAGCGCGGGTTGTACATCGGGAAGACCCACTGCGCGGTCCGCTGGAACATCTTCAGGTCGCCCGCGACGCCGCCGAGCGCGCCGACGATCTGGGCACCGGTCGAGCCGGTCCCGATCAGGCCCACGCGCCGGCCGGCGACGGGCACCTCGTGGTCCCAGCGGGCCGAGTGGAAGGCCGCGCCGTCGAAGCTGTCGAGGCCCGGGATGTCCGGGTAGCGCGGCACCCGCAGCAGGCCGCACGCGGAGATCAGGAAGTCCACCTCGATCTCGCGACCGTCGGCGAACGCCACGGTCCACCGCTGGCCCTCGAAGCGCGCGTCTACGACCTCGCTGTTCAGCTCGACGTGCTCGCGCAGGCCGAGCCGGTCGGCGATCCCGTCGAAGTAGCGCCAGATCTCCGCGCCGCCCGAGAACCACCGCGACCAGTCCGGGTTGGGCGCGAACCGGAACTGGTAGAAGCGGGACGGCACGTCGCAGGTGAGGCCCGGGTAGGTGTTGTCGCGCCAGGTGCCACCGAGCTGGGAGCCCTGCTCGTAGATCGTGAAGGTGGTGATGCCCGCCGCCTTGAGCTTGGCCGCCATGCACAAGCCCGACATGGCGCCGCCGATGATCGCGATCGTGGGAGTGCGCTTCATGCTGGACACCGTGTCAGGAGCGTGGCGCGGCGTGAATGACGGGATCGGACGCCGACCTGGTCGAATCGGACATGATGCGCAGCGTGCCCACGCCGAGCTGGGACTTCGTGCGCGCCGGGGCCGGCCTGCGGATGCTGGTCGAGTCGGGGTGCGCCCACGGGCTGACGGTCGAGCAGGTCGTGGCGGGCACCGGACTGACCCACGCCGACGTCGACGACCCCGAGGTCCGGGTCGAGGCGGGACAGGAGATCGCGATCGCGCGCAACCTGATCGCGGCCCTCGGCGACCTCCCGGGACTGGGAGTGGACGCCGGCGTGCGGACGACGATCAGCACGTTCGGCGTGTTCGGCTTCGCGCTGCTGACCTCTGCCACGCTCGGCGACACGCTCGCGATCGCCATGCGGTTCTGGGAGCTCAGCTCCGGCTTCGCACGGGTCAGCCTGGAGCGCGACGGGCGACGCATCCTGCTGCACGCCGACGACGACGAGATCCCCGCCGACGTCCGCGATCTGCTGATCGAGCGCGATCTGGCGGCGATCCTCGTCTTCCTGCGCATGATCCTCGGCGATCCGCGACAGGCGCATCTGCGGCTGCGGACACGGTTGCGCGCGGCGCGCGCGCAGGCGCTCGCCGCAGTCGAGCCCGCCGTGCCGGTCCTCGCCGGCGGACCCTGCAACGTGCTCGAAATGGAAGCCGCCGACCTCGACCTGGCACCGCAGCAGGCCGACGCGGCGACCCGCCGCGCGTGCGAGCAGGAGTGCGTGCGGCTGCTGGACGCGCGCCGGCGCCGCGCGGGGACGTCGGCGCACGTGCGCGCGCTGCTGCTCGAGACCCCCTCGGCGATGCCGACCCTCGCGCGGATCGCAACGCGGCTCAACTTCGACGTCCGCACGTTGCGCCGCCACCTCGCCGCCGAGGGCACGAGCTACCGCGCGCTGCGCCAAGAGGTCGCGATGACGCTCGCGCTGGAGCTGCTGCAGACCGTCGGGCTGCCGGTCTGCGAGGTCGCCGGGCGTGTCGGCTACGCCGATCCTACGGCGTTCACGCACGCGTTCAAGCGCTGGCACGGCCAGCCGCCGAGCGCGGTGCGCATCTCCACGTCCTGAGCGCCGGCGGGCCGGAACCCGGAACGAAAAAACCCCGCCGTAGCGGGGTTCCCCTGAAGGCGGGAGCGACGGGCGTGGGACACGCGTTTGGCGTGGGGTTGAGATTCGGGTCTAGCGTCGCGTCCACGCGCTTGCGCGTGTCGCGCAAAGCTGAAGCCGGCGTGACTGGGATCATGGAGGCGAGGCCGGGGGAAGCGTGGTTGCGGTTGGGCGGCGCTCCGACCGGGACGCAACCCACGGGCGCCCCGCCGACTGCATCACTTGCCGGTGTCCGAATGACCGGATGTCGGTGCCTACCCTGGAGGCAATGCCCATCGACGAACAGGCCGACGAGCCCGAGTCATCTCTGGAGGAGTCCGCATTGCGTACCGACAATCTCGCTGGCGCGCTGACGCCCGCGCTGCAGACGATGATCGGGTTCGTAGAGCGGGCCAAGAACAGGGCGCGCGCGTTTGCCGACAGCTACGAGCGCTGGTCGGAGACCCCGCAGGGCAAGTCGGTCCTCAAGACCGCGGCCGAGATCCACCAGTTCGCGCAGTCCGCGCAGCTCGCGCTCGACCAGAGCGCCGAGCGCGTCCGGACGTGGGCCGAGAGCCCTGCCGGCCAGCGCGTCTTCGACGGCCTGGACGTCATGATGGTCGCCCGCGAGATCGGCGACTTCTACGCGCGCGCCGGGATCTACCGGCCGCTGGACGCGACCTTCCTGCGCGACGTCCTCGAGCAGGTCGAGGCCCACGCCCCGCACGACCTGCGCCGCAGCGTCGACTCCGTCGCCCCGGCCTCTGCGGCATGGACGTGGATCTGTGAGGGCCTGTTGGCGTCCCCGTCGCTGGCACGCTGGAAGGACCAGCTGGCGGAGGCGCTCGACTGCATGGAGGACGAGCGCTGGCACGCATCCGTCTCCACCCTGCTGCCGATCATCGAGGGCGTCATCGCCGAGAAGTCCGGCGTGCTCGAGAACATGCGCGTCGGCCGGCGGCTCGAGCAGCTACTGGACTCCGACCAGGAGGGCACCCCCGACGACCTCATCGTCGGCATGGTCACCTACCCCGCGCTGAAGGTCATCGACGCCGAGATCTTCGCCAAGCGCGGCTTCGCGACCACCGCCCCAGACGACCCCGGCCTCAACCGCCATACCATCCTGCACGGCGTCACCGGCGGCTTCGGCACACGCGAGAACGCCGTCCGCGTGCTGATGGTCATCATCGCGCTAGCCGAGACGTTCGACGGCCCCGTCGGCCTGCGCGCATCGACGCACGAGATGACCGACGCCACCCTCATGCGCGACTTCGGACCGATCGCCAAGGCGCGCCGCCGCGCCGCCACGGGGGCCGCGACAGCGGCCTACCCGACGCGATCAGCAGACTATGCCGGCTCGATGGGTCAGCGCAACGGCGCGGCGATACGTGCGCCTCAGTCCGCCGTCAAATAAGAGATCACCGACTCCCGGCAGTGCCTGCTCGCCGAGTCCGAGTCGACTCCGTGCGTGACCGGACCCGCCGGGCCGACACCGCCCGAAGCGGCGTCAGCCTAGGCGCCGACGGTCTCGCTCTACTCGGGCACAACCGTCAACGTGACCGTCCACTGCGCGTCGCGCGCGGTGCCCGCGCTGGGCACCTCGCTCTCGTCGCGCTCCACGCGCCACTCGGCCACGCGCGCGTTGCCGAGCTCGCCACTGTCGATGTAGTTGGTCAGCAACAGCTTGAGGTTGTCGACCTCCTTGGTCGACGGGACGTCGCTGGCCCGGGCCGGGATGACCTTCGGCAGGACCTCCCAGACCACCGGCTGCATCAGCGTCATCTGCACGCCGTGCCGCCCGCCGCCGCCGAGCGGCACCTGGTCGATGTCGACGAGCGTGATGTCGCCCTCCTCGAAGCCGTGCACCAGCCACAGGCGGTGCAGCGGCCGCTCGTTCAGGAAATCTCTCAGCCGCTTGAGCATCTCCTCGAGGCCAGCGAGCAGCCGCTCCTGAGCCTCGAGCGTGCGCAGCGCCGTGGTGTAGCTCAGGCCGTCCCGCGACGCGATGCGACGCACGTCCTGCTTCCTGCTCCGGTGATTCATCTCAGTCCTCGTTTCTTGCCGGAGTCCCACGCCCTCCAGCCCTGAGGAATGGAAGGTCCTGCACCCGGAGCGAAGCTCTTGCTCGTCGTCACCGGCACCTGTGCGCGTGGGGCACACCGGCTCGGAGGAGGCGCCTGGGCTGTGGCGCTCAGGGAAGCGTAGAGCACCCCGCGGCGTCCCCCGACACCGGCGACGCCGCGGCGCTGGCAGTGAACGCCGGCGCCGCAGTCATCGACGCTCAACGACCTCTACGACAGCCGTGCGTCGGTCCAACTGGGCACGGACGCGCCGACCGCGGCACTCAACGTGTGCGCCGACACAGAGCCACGCGAGCCGATCAGCCCGTGGCCCACGCCGCGCGCGCTCAGTTGCGCGGGATGAGCAGGCGCCCGTCAATCGGCTCGTACTGCACATCGATGTCGGCGAGCATCGCGTCGAGGTTCGCGCGCGGCTCGCTGGTCGCGAACAGCACCTGCTCGCCGTACTCCCGGGCGCGGGCGGCACGCTGAAGGAGCATCTCGAGGCTGCGTTCCTTGGCCGACTGCTGCCTGGGCTCATCGAAGATCAGCAGTCCGGGGTGCGGCGTCGCGACTGTGCGCGACGTCTCGAGCAGCCCGAGCAGGTAGGCCCAAATCAGCCGGATGCCATCGCTGGCGGAGATCTGAAAGCCGAGGTCGACATTGCCGGCCGCCGGCAGGTAGCTGTCACGCGAGATCTCGAGGTCGCCCAGCGGCAGGGACTCCGGGTGGTAGAAGCCCAGCTGGTCGAGAAAGACCTCCTGAAGGCGGGCGATGCGGGCCTCGTCCGCCGGCGTGAACGTGGCCGAGGGCAGCGCGGTCATCTCGGCGCGGTTGGCGGCGGCGCGCGCGGCGACGTCTGTCAGGGTGTCGCGCAGCACCCCAAGCTCGATCTCCGCCGCGGCTAGGCTCTCAATGCGCCGCTCGAGGTTCAAGCGGCGCTGAACGTCGGCCGCCGACGGCACCCCGCGGGCCCGGACGAGGGCGTCGCGGAGCGCGCGTACCTCCGCGCGCGTGTCGGCGATCGCCTGCCGTGCGGCGGTCTGCACCTCGAAGGTCCGCTGGATCTCCGCGGCGGCGCGGTCCTGCGCGGCGCGGACCACCTCCTTCTGCTGCTCGATGTAGGCGATGTTCTGCTCGACGGTCATCGTCGGGCGGTCCAGGGTCCCCAACAGCGTGGGCGGTAGCACCTGATGACAGGTTGGGCAGTCGCGATCGTCGTCGGTCCAGGGCTCGCCGCCGAATCCCTGTAGGCGCTGAGCGTCCTTGTTGCGGACGAGGTCCTCGTCGAGGCGGTCGGTCTGCTCGGCGAGGTCGGCCTGCTCGCGACGGAGGCGCTGCAGGTCGCGTTCGCGCTGACGCACGTCGAACATCGCGTTCTGAAGCTGAGACTCCAGGGTTCGCAAGCGGGCCTCATCGATGGACAGCGTCGCGTCGCTGCGGTCGGTGTCCGCCGCGTCCGAGAGCTGCGCGAGCTCGTTGCGGACCGAGGAGAGTTCCTCGGGGAGCGGTCGCGAGGAGCGCAGGTCGAAGGCTTGCAGCGGCGAGTCGGCGCCGAAGTCGGGGTCGATGTCGGCCGGAGCTTGCAGCCGGATGCCCACTGCCCCCAGCTGGGACTCCGCGGCGCGCACCGTCGCGGTCCAGTCGCGCTTCAGCTCCTCCAGTGCGCGGCGCAGCTCCAGCCGGCGACGCTGGCGTTCGTAGACGGTCAGGCCGAGGATGTACTCGCGGGCGCGCTTGCGCACGTCGGGGATGCCGTAGGTCGGCATCGCCGCTTGGATGCCGCCCCAGCCGCCTCGCTGCTCGACGAACATCAGGGCCATGATCAGCTCCGGGTACAGGCGCCGCTCGGTGCCGTCGGGCATCACGATCACCGGCAGCTCCCAGCCGATGAACTGCTCCAGCCACTGCCCGATCGCCATCTGCCCGACGCCCGACCCCTGGACGCGGGCGAGCATGTCGCGGAAGGTGTCGTCGGGTGTTGGCGCGGTCAGACGCGGCGCATCCCAGGCGCGGATCGTCCGCGTGTCCCCCGTCTGCCGTTTGGCGTAGCGCTCCAGCGTGGCGACCTGCCCGCGGTCGTTCTCGATCTGCAGGGACACCACCGACTCGCTGACGTTGAGCACCCGGCCGTCGGGGGCCTGCAGCTGCTGGGTCATCGCCGCCGTTAGGGGCACCGCGTGGCGCTCGGTGATCAGCCCCTCCATCCCCATCGCGTAGAGGATCGAGTTGATCGCGGTGGTCTTGCCCATCGAGTTCTCGGCGCGCAGGACGATCAGGCCGTCGCCGAAGCGCAGATCGCGCCCGAAGGCCCCGTCCTCGGTGTGCGCGACCAGCCGCAGCGCGCGCAGGCGAAGGCTCACGGGCGGGCCCCCGCCGCCGCCCGGGCCTTGCCCCGGGTGATCTTCCCGGGGATCTCGGCGAGGGCGGCGCGCTCTGCGCGCAGGATGTCTGCGCCGCGGACGGCTTCCAGCGCGTTGCGCCCCGCGGGGGTGAGCTCGACCGTCGCGTTGGTGTTCATCGACAGCAGGCCTTCACCGATCGCGCGGTCGACGGCGCGGTTGAGCGCCGGGTCGACCCGGACGGCCGACAGCGCCACGTCGCGGGAGTCGTCGCCGGCGAGTCGGCGACGCGCGTCGGGATCGGCCAGGGCGGTGTCGATGGCGTGCAACTGCAGCAGCGTGGCCTTTGCGCCGTGGCACTTGTCGATCATTTCCAGCAGCAGCGCGACGCGGTGTGCCGGGCGCAGGCGCGGCGACACCGGTGCCGGCCGGGGAGTGAAGATCAGACGTCCGGTGTCGGGGGTGCTCACGGTGCGTACTCCAGGGGGCAGCGCATCAGCCAGTCCGCGACGATGTTCCCCGCGATGCTCTGCACGTCGGCGTCGTCAATGGCCGAGATGTCGCGGTGGATCGCCTCCGCGAGCGAGCTGGTCAGCTCCATCAGATCGTCGAGCGGCTCCGAGGCGTCGGTGCGCAGCGCGAGGTGCTTCTCGCGGCCCGCGACGATCCGGGTGATGCGGTCGTGGTAGTCGGGGCTGATCTCGTCCAGGCGCAGCAGGATGCCGTTGCCGTCGACGTAGTTGCGCACCAGCATCTGCCGCCAGGTGTCGGCACGCCCCGCATCCGCGGCGAGGCGCGGGATCACGTCGAGCTTGCGGACGAGCGTCTCGACCAGCGCCGCGTTCGGCGCAAACGCCGCAGCGGGCGCGAGTTCGATGACCGGGCGCATCGCGCCGCGAAGCGCCTCCCACTCCTCTTTGAGGAAGTCGATGTCGTTGACGGTGATCGCGAACGACGGCGCGATCCACGGGAGGCCCCAGCCGCGTGCGAGGTCGGACTTGGTCTTGGCGTGCGGAAGCAGCTCCTTGTCGTCGAACCGCGGGACGAGGAAGACGTAGCTGTCGACCTGCATGTCGAGCACCGCCTCCAACACCGTGGTGTTGCGCTGCAGCTTGGGCACGTCGGCGGTCAGCTTGGCCTTCTGCTTGGTCGTGCGGTCCTGGTTTGAGACCGAGTCGTCGGCGTAGCACTGCACGACGATGCCCTGCTGTCGGACGAACCCCTCGAGTCCCCAGTCGCCGCGGTTCTTCGCAGGGATCTTCTGCCACGCCGCGCCGAACTTGCGACTCAGCGCCTGCCGGCAGAACTCCTCCCACTCGTTGCCCTCGAAGTCGAGCGCCTGGTCACCGCGTGACATGACACGCATGAGCGTATGCAACACCGCCCAGCGCCGCACCGCCTGCACCCCAGCTTCCACAGAATCACCCGGGGCAGGCGACCACGACGGCAGGGCCGGCCAAGCGCAGCGCCCGGGGCGCGACGGTTGCTCGCGCTCGCGCTCAACGCGCGCGAGCACCTCGGAGCAGGCCATCCCGAACTGGTCGGCGATCAGCAGACAAAGTGCTGACCGTCGGGTCAACCCGGCCGGCCCCATCTCGACGATGCTGTTGCGCGACAGCGCGGCGCCGTTGTCCAGCTCTGCCTGCTTGAGGTTGGCCTACTTGCGCAGGTTGCGAACGACCGCGCCGACTGAGGCGGGCTGGGTTTGACGGAGACCTGGATCTACCCCTGGATTGATGGAGTCGCGGATCTACCCCTGGGAGTTCGGCGTCGACCGGCGCCAGACGAAACACGGGCACCGCCGTCCACGACAGCGCCCGGCGTAGCCCGTGGCATCCCATGACGCCACGTCACGTACAGGCCCAAATTGGGGCGGCATGTGCATTGGACCAAGCCGAGACTCGCTGGTGAAGGGCAGTCGTCTTGAGGTCTGCACACGAGAACGCGGCGCGCGCCGCGGCCTCCACAGCATCAGGGCTCATCGAGGTACCCCAGTGGCGGAGAAGCGCGGCGACCGCAGTCGCAACGTCGTGCCCGCACGAGAAGTCGCGCAACGCAGGGCGGTTGGCCATCTCGGTTTGCACATGCCGTTCGACGACTGCGGCAGTGACTTTGGCGTCACCTGATCGGCTGATCGTGATCCGCGCGAGGAGTGGGATGTCAAGTTCATCCTTGCTCGCGGTCATCGCCGCGTGAACCGGAAATCGCTGGCAGTTCACGCCGTGACCGTGGCGGTCGCTGAAGTACCGCACAAGGCCTATCGGGCCCGCGAGGCGGATCACGATGGCTTCGACGGTCGAGCTTCCGCACTGCGCGAGATGTGCATGACGTGAGTCACGATCAGAATGAGCCGTCACCACGCGCTCGAGGACGCTCCCGCTGAAGAAGACAGTCGAGTCGAGGTCGTAGTCGTCCGTGTACACGACATTGGCCGCGGCTGAGGGTTGGTCGAGCATTCCGACCCAGTCGCGGTCAAGAACCGCGAGCACGCGACCGAAGCTCCGCGCCTCCAGCAGATTGATGGCCTCGTCGGCCTTGTCCTTCCCGTGCGCCGGGAACGTGACCGCGAGCGCCTCGTTGATGTGCGGGTCGAGCGCCTGTGCGTCCGTCGGGCCCTCGACGATGACGAACGTCCGACGATCGGTCGATCGAAGCATGCTCAACCAGTTGGCGAGGTCGTGGCCGGTGAGGATGCCCTGCATGCTCAGGCGTCAGTCGGCCGCTCAAGGCCGTGTGGTGGGGTGTCGTACAAGGCCTTGGCTCTATGCCACCATTTGTGAATCACCTGCGGGGAGTGCGTGGCGATCATGAATCGGAGAGACTGAAGTTCCGATACGCGGGTTAGGTCGTTGAGAAACTCCTGCTGCCACGAAACGTGCAGCGATATCTCAGGCTCGTCGATGAGCACGAGGCTCCCAGACGAGACGTTGAACAGCAGGTCGTAGGCAAGTACGAGTTCATGCTGCTCACCCGACGAGAGAGAAGCCGGACCGATCTCCTTGAGGTCGTCGGTGACAAAGTGGAATCCGCGCTCTCGATCGATCCTCAGGTCCTTGAAGAGAAAGCGCGCGTTGACGATCTCGCTGAACAACTGAAGTCGCTGTAGCAAAGGGACGAACGTGGCCAGCTTTTCGTCCGTGTCCTCAAGGTAGATCCACAGGAATCGGCGCTCCCACGCCTCCAATTCGCGGTCAGGTAGCGGCAGGTCGGCTTCAGCTGCGTCGATCAGCGACACGGCCGTAAGCCGGTCCCGAAGTGCGCCCTGCTCCCTGTATCGGTCGCGGATCTGCTCGTCGGTTACCTCCGGATCTTGCGCGGTCATGACGCGCCTCGGGAAGCTGCGGTCAAGACGCTGGGTCGTGGTTGAGTTTCGCGCCAGAGCGTCGCTAATCCGGCTTTTCATGTCGGCGGAATACCGGACGACGGTCATCGGCGAGGGCGCTCGCCGCCCCTGCGCCGAGCGATCTACCCGAGGCGCCAACAGGCGCTGTGTCTCAATGAGATGTACGGGATTCGCGTCGACGAGGGCTTGATACTGCTCTGGGAGAGAGCCGCGGATTCGACCGAAGAAGTCATCAGGAAACATACCTCCGTAGCGGTGCACTACCTCGGGTAGCGAGATGTTGTCGCCGAGTTCGAAGTCGTACCAGAGCTCCGGCCCAATTCTGTCTAGAGGCAACTCCCTCTCGATCATGCGCAGCCGCGACTCGGGGACCGTCGCCTCCGGCCCCATATCGAATTCGATATCGCCGAGCGGCCCGGATACCGCGATGTGCAGGCGCGGAAGATCAGGCGCCTCCTCCATACCGGGAAGCGCTTGTTGGCCGGACTTCACTACGCGCAGCGACGTCCCGTCGTCGTATTTCAGCTCTGCGGTATCGAAGGGCAGGCGAAACACGCGATGGAGCCGGCCTCCACACAGCGAGTAGACCAGTTCGAGGAGTTTTGTCTTCCCGATTCCGTTTGGGCCATGAACGATCACGAAGTCCCAATCGGCGTCGAACTGAATCTCGTGGTCAAACCGGCCGAGGAGTCCCTCAACCTCCACGGAGGTCAGTTGCGGCATCCCGCTCCCAAGATTGAAGTGACGAGCGACCCGACTCTATCTCGGACGCTGGCCGATCCGTCCAGGTTTGCCGTCGGGTTGCTGGGCGCGGCGGTCCAGGCGCTGTCTGCGACGCGCCGCTGTGAGGCCGTCGCTCCATCGCGCGCGTGCGAGGGGACATCAGCACCGACAGCGCAAGGCGTACGAGCGACGCCGCTCGCTACCACCGCACACCCGTCCGACAACGGATCAGCTTCTCGTGCCAGAGAAGGCGGTATGAGGCACCTCCACGTTACTCAACGCCAACCGCACGGTCGGCGCTGTTCGCTCTCCGGTTCGCGCCGTGGGTCGATCCCCGGTTCGCGGTTCGGTTCGCCCGTGTGTTCGTCGCCGGGCGTGGCGCAATCTGCGCCAGGGCGCGTGTTCATCGGCTCGTTCGCGCCGTTGACGGCGGCGACATCTATCTACCGACAACTCTCCCCCTGCGAACCGCGCTCGCCTGCGCTCTTCCCAGGTCGGGGGCGGCTATGACGGTCGCGGCGGCCCAGGTGCGCAGGCTCAGCGCGACGGCGGTGGAGATCCTGGAGAGCTTGTACCAGCACCGGCTGCTGTCGACCGCGCAGGTGCATGAACTGCACACGCCCGATACCTCGCTGCGGTGGTGCCAGCGCCTGCTCTTCGACACCGAGCAGGCCGGGTTGACCGAGAGCGTTCGGCGGCCCGGCGGCGAGAAGCTGCACTTCCTCACCGCGCGCGGCGCCGATGCCGTCGAGACGATCCCCAGCCGCGGGGAGCTGCGGCGCAAGCTCGTGCGTCGTGAGCAGGCGGCCGGTCCGTTGCAGCAGCACACGCTGGCTGTCAACGATGTCGGGCTGGCGTTCGTGCGCAACGCGCGCCGGCACGACGATGACTGCCCGCCGCTTGCCTGGCGGCATGAGATCGCGCACCCGATCGGCGGCGGGGCGCAGCGCGGCAAGGGCGAGCTGCTGATCGCCGACGCGGTGCTCACCTACACCACCGTGACCGCTGGCCGGGTGACCGTCGACTACCGCTTCATCGAGCTGGACCGCGGCACGATGGCCACGGACGCGCTGGCGCAGAAGCTCGTGCGCTACTCGCGGCTGCTCGACTATCGCGGTGCGAAGGCGGCGCCCGGCGAGCAGCCGCTGTGGCGGCGCCATTTTCCGGTGTTCCCGCACGTCCTGGTCGTGCTTGCGCACCGCCCGCGGGGCCAGCTGCGGCGGCGCGGCCACCGGGCGCTGGCGCTCGCGCGCTCCTTCGAGGGCGACCGGCTGGCCGGGCTGGTCTCCTGCTGCCTGCTGGAGGATCTGCTCGCCGACGGCCCAGAGGCGCCGATCTTCACGCCGATCGAGGACCCCGGCAGCCAGCGGGCCTGGGTGCGGCCCAGGGACGACGAGGAGCCAGAGAGTTGAGAACCTCGCCCGATCCAGCTAGAGCTGCTGCATGCGATCGCCAGCGCCGTCGCGCCGACCCGCAACGCCGACGGCTCGTCACCGAGCGGAGGCCCTGCGATGACCGACCTGCAGCGAGCACCACTGACTTCGCCGCCTGGTTTTCCGACTGGTGGCTCAGACGCGGACGCGAGCGCTGTGACCGGTAGCGCCCGGGCCGCGGCGTACGTCCGCGAGTCCACCGAGGAGCAGGACGAGGGCTTCTCACCCGACGCCCAGCGCCAGGCAATCCGGACCTTCGCCGCCGAGAATGGCCTGGCGATCGTCGAGGAGTACGCCGACTTCCACTCGGGCTGGCGCAAGTCCGAGTCGCGGCCGCAGTTTCAGCGGCTGATGGCCGACGCTGCCGAGCGGGCCTTCGATGTCGTCCTCGTCTACCACACGTCGCGCTTCGCCCGGAACCAGGCCGAGGCCCGCCGCTACAAGCAGCTCCTGCGAGAGACGCTCGACATCCGCGTGGTCTCGGTCACCCAGCCGATGGGCGACGACCCGACCGACCCGTCGACGTTCCTGGCCGAGTCCATCCACGAGATGTTCGACGAGTACTACTCGGTGTCGCTGTCGTTCTGGACGCGCACCGGGCTTCGGGAGAAGGCCCGCCAGGGCCACCTCGTCGGCCAGCTGCCCTGGGGCTACGTCCGCGGCGAGGACGGGATCGCCACGGCCGATCCCGAGCGCGCGCCGCTGGTCCGCGAGATGTACGAGCGCTACGCGACCGGGCAGGAGTCCGACCGGACGATCGCCGAGTGGCTCAACGCCCGCGGCGCGCGCACCGCCCGCGGCCGCGCCTTCGGCAAGGACACGGTCCGCGAGATGCTCGTCAACGCCTCCTACGCCGGCTATGTCACCGGCCTGCGCGACAAGGACCGCACGGTGCGCGGGCTGCACGAGCCGATCATCACCGACGAGCTGTTCGACCAGGTCCAGCAGGTCCGCGGCTGGCGCGCCCGCGTCGTCAAGGCCGGCCGGCCATCACCGGGCTACGTGCTGCGCAAGCTGCTGCACTGCGAGCGCTGCGGCCAGCGCATGCACGGCACCCGCGGCAGCCGCGGCGGCATCCGCCGCTACCAGTGCTCGACCCGCCGCCACGGCGGCGAGTGCAGCCAGCCGATCAGCCAGGCCGAGCCGCTGGAGGAGCAGCTCGTCTCCTGGCTGGCCGACTTCCGGCCGGACACCCAGCTCCAGGCCGCCGCGCTCGACGCGATCGCCACGCAGGCCGCTACGACCAACGGCAATGACCCCGCTCGCCGCCGCGAGCTGACCGGCCAGCTCGAACGCCTCCAGGACCTCTACGTCCTCGGCGACCTCTCCCGCGACCGCTACGTCCTCAAGCGCCAAGCCCTCGAAGAGGAGCTGCAACGCCTCGGACCACCGACCGACCCGCGCCTCGACCAGGCGGCCGAACTGCTCAACGACTTCGCCCGCTTCTGGGAGATCGAGCCCGATCCCACCGAGCGGCGCAAGCTGCTGGCCACGCTCTTCGATCGCGTCTGGCAGGACGACGGCACGATCGTCGCTGTCCGCCCACACGCCGCATACCTGCCGTACTTCACGACGAAGGCCCAAGAACAAGAACACCCCGCACGAAGGCGGGGTGACAATGACGGGAGCGACGGGACTCGAACCCGCGACCTCCGGCGTGACAGGCCGGCGCTCTAACCAACTGAGCTACGCCCCCTGGGGGCTGAGAAGTATGCACGAATCGACCGGGCGACGTCAGCCGGCCCCGCGGATGCCGCCGGAGCGGGTTCCTCAGCCTGCGCCGTAGGGATCTCCGCGTCCGATCCGCGTCCGCAGCAGCGGGACCGCGAGCAGCGCGCGCCGCAGTCGCTCGACCGGGCGCGGGGGCAGCAGCGCGTCGGCCTCCGCCAGGACCGCGCGGGCGCGCTCGTGCGCGCCGACCCGCGCGAGGCCGGTGGCCATGCCGCGCAGGTCGGCGGCCGTGGCGCGACGGACGACGGGCGCCTGGACCTGCTCGGCGTGCGCGCGGTGAACCCGCAGCAGCGACTCCGCGAGCGTGATCAGGTCATGGGTCAGGCCGCCCGGATGACGGCGGTAGCGGACCGTGGCGCCGAGCACCGCGACGAGGTCCGATCCAGCCTCGAGCAGCCTCAGCCACAGGTCGAGGTCCTCGGCCTGTGGCAGCTCCTCGTCGAAGCCCCCGACCGCCTCGAGCGCAGCGCGGCGGACGACCGTCGCCGAGGTGCAGAGTGGATGGCGCTCGTAGACCAGCGGCAGCACCAGGAACGAGCGGTGCGCGCCGGGGTGGAGCGCGTTCCACCGCTCGCCGGTCGGCCGGTCGTCGGGGCCGACGATCGTCGTGTCGCCGGTCAGGATCGACGCCTCGGGATGGCGCTGGATCGCGCGGGCGTGGGCGGCCAGGTGCCCCGGATCCCAGACGTCGTCGTGATCGCAGAAGGCGACGAAGTCGACGTCCTCGGGCAGGGCGGCGACGCCGGCGTTGCGCGCCGCTCCCGGTCCCCGCGAGCGATCGAGCCGCAGCAGCTGGACCCGCCCGACGTGATCGGGATGGAGCGCGACCGGACGCGTCGAGCCGTCGTCGACGACCACCACGGCGGCGGCCGGGCGGGTCTGGGCCAGAACCGCGTCGAGCGTCTGGATCAGGTACGGACTGAACCCGCGAACGGGGAGGACGACGCCGGCACGCACGGCGCCCGAGCCTATCCGGCCACGACCTCGATCGGTGACGGCTGCGTCCGACCCGCCTTCCCGGTAGCGTTCGCCTCCCGTGGTGGCGCCCGACGACACCGAGCCGCAGCGCAGCGTCCCCGCCCCTGCGGAGGACCATCGCCCGGAGCCCACGCCGGCTCCGGAGCCGCCGACGCCTCAGGCGCCGGGCGACGCCCTGCGGGCAGTGGCAGATCCGCCGGCCGAGGCGCCGGCCCCGGAGGGCCCGTCCGGCGACGCCGACGCGAGCGCTCCGTCGGCCGCGCCCGAGTCCGCGCCCGTCGAGGTCGCTCCCGCCGAAGACGCAGGCACGCCGGCCGAGGTCGACCAGCAGCAGGCCGACGGCAGCGAACAGGTCGACGGCAGCGAGCAGGCCGACGGCAGCGAGGACCAGCCCAAGGGCGAGGGTCGCCGCGGCAAGCGCCGCCCCCGCCGCCGGCGCCAGCAGTTCCAGGGTCCCCGGCGGTTCGCCTGGGACGAGATCTTCCTGCGCCAGCGGCTCGAGCTGCTGCGAGCGATGGACCCCGATCCAGAGGCGATCGCGTGGGCGGTCGACGCCGCCGGGCGCTTCGTCGTCGCGGACATCCTCGCCGGCGAGGGCTCCTCGGGACGCGAGTTCGGGCGGCGCGCCTACCGCGCCGAGCCCGAGACCGACGACCAGGCCGCCTGGATCATCCTCGCGGCCGTCCGCGCCCGCGACATCCTGCCGATCGCCCGCACCGCCGTCGCCGGCACCAGCGACCAGCGCGAGCAGGTCCGCGCCGCCGCCGAGCGGCTCGGCGTCGCGCGCGTCAACACCGCGCTCCAGGGCGACCGCCCGACCCAGCAGGTGTTCGCCGAGCGCGCCCGCCGCGTCGACGTCAGCGGCGAGGGCGGCGAGGACCAGAAGGCCGCCTGGGCGCTGCTCTCGCTCGCCCGGACCCAGGACGTGCGCTCGGCGATGGCGCCGCCCCGCGATCAGCGGCCCGACCGTGGCCGCCGCGGGCCCGGTGGCGACGACCGCCGCGAGCGTCGCCGCCGCGAGCCGGGGATCCCCGGCGGCGTCTACTCGCTCGGCGAGTCCGGCATCGGCGGCGAGCTGGGCGCCAAGCTGCGCGCCGCGCTCGCCGAGGCCGAGGCCGCCCAGGCACCCGATCCCGAGTCGCAGGTCGAGGCGTCCGAGGTCGAGACGCCCGCCCCCGTCGCCGAGCCGACC
>NZ_AGUD01000197.1 GCF_000240225.1 Patulibacter medicamentivorans | reverse complement strand
GCAGCGGCGGCTCGTCGCCGGCCGGCAGCGTCGCCGCGTAGCGCCCGAGCAGGCCGTCGAGCCCCGACGCCGCGACGCCGACCACCAGGCCGGCCGCCGCGAGCAGCGCCGGTGCGGCCTCGAACGCGGGCTGCGGGGCGCTGCAGCGGCGGGCGGGCACGCCCGGCTTGTCGGCGAACGCCCCCCACGCGAAGCGGGCGGCGTAGGCGGCGGTCAGGATCGCGCCGACGACCAGCGCCACCAGCACCAGCGTGTCGCGCAGGCCGCCGCCCTCGAAGGCGCCGAAGGCGGTCTCCTTGGCCGCGAACCCGGCCAGCGGCGGGACGCCGGCCATCGACGCGGCCGCCAGCACGCCGATCAGCGCCAGCCCCGGACGGGTCCGCCGCAGGCCCGAGAGCGTGCGCAGGTCGCGGGTGCCGGTCGAGCGGTCGACGATCCCGACGACCAGGAACAGCGCCGCCTTGTAGAGCGCGTGGGCCAGCAGCATCGCCAGGCCGGCCAGCGCCGCGTCGCGGGTGCCCGCCCCGACCAGCACGATCAGCAGCCCGAGCTGGCTGACCGTGCCGTAGGCGAGCAGCAGCTTGAGGTCGTTCTGGCGCAGCGCCCGCAACCCGCCGAGCAGCATCGTCGCCAGGCCCAGCACCAGCACGATCTCCGACCAGCCGATCGTCCCGTGGAAGCCGGGCGCCAGCCGCGCCACCAGGTAGACGCCGGCCTTGACCATCGCCGCCGCGTGCAGGTAGGCGCTGACGGGCGTCGGCGCGGCCATCGCGGCCGGCAGCCAGAAGTGGAACGGGACCAGCGCCGACTTCGAGATCGCGCCGACCAGCAGCAGCGCGACCCCGATCGAGACGGTCGTGGTCGCCGCGGGCGGGTGGGCCACGATCTCGGAGATCCGGTAGGTGCCGGCAGCCTCGCCGACCATCACCGCGCCAACCAGCATCGCCAGGCCGCCGAGGGTCGTGACGATCAGCGCGTCCATCGCCGCCCGGCGTGCCCCGTCGCGGTCGGTGGCATGGCCGATCAGCAGGAACGACAGGACCGTCGTCAGCTCCCAGAAGACGTAGAGCAGCAGCAGGTCGTCGGACAGGACGAGCCCGAGCATCGCCCCGGCGAAGCCGACCAGGACGCCGGCGAAGCGCCCCAGCCCGGGCTCGTCGTCGCCGAAGTAGCGGGCGCAGTAGGCCAGCACCAGCGCCCCGACGGCGGCCGCGACCAGCGCCAGCAGCAGCGACAGCGCGTCGAGCCGGAAGGCCAGGTCGAGGCCCAGCGTCGGCACCCACGAGCGGACCTCGGAGACCGTCCCGCCACCGTCGATCGTCCCGACCTGGAGCGCCAGCCAGGCCGTCGCCGCCAGCGGCACGAGCGCGAGCAGGACGAAGGCGCGGCGGCCGAGACGGCCGATCAGGAGCGGGGCCGCGAGCGCTGCCACGGCGTGGGCGATGAGGACGATCGTCACGCGTCAGGCAGGGCCGCGGGCGGTCCGGCGGATCTCGTGCGGAGCCCGGATCCGGGCCCTGGCGACGAGCGACGCAGGCAGGGGGCGGGTCGGCTCGCGTCGAGTCGATGGTGGCCCCGTGCCAAGGGGACATGATTGCAGATGCACGCAGTTCGTCGTCGGTCGAACCTCGACCGCGACCGGTCCAGCGACCGCTGATCGGCCCCGTCGGCCGTCGGCCGCGGCCGGGTAGCCTGATGGTGATGGCGCAATCACTCGGGACCGTGACGTCGCTGCACCGCTTCCCGGTCAAGTCGATGCGCGGCGAGCGGCTGACGCGGGCCTGGCTGGGCCCCGCCGGGGTCGCCGGCGACCGCGAGTGGGCGCTGCTGGACGACGAGCGGCACTGGGCGTCCGCCAAGACCAATCGCTCGCGCTGGCGGCTGGTCGACGGGATGCTCGACCTGCGAGCACGGACCGCGGCCGAGGTCGGCCCGACGGTGGTCGAGGGCCCGCGGCCGGCCGCCACGACCGCCGCGTCCGACGAGGCCGGGGCGCCAGCCGTCGTCGTGGTCACGCTGCCCGACGGCCGCGAGGTCACCGCCGGCACGCCCGAGGCGGACGCCGTGCTCTCGGCCCACCTCGGCCGCGAGCTGCGCTTCGACCACGGCGACGACGGTCACCGCTGGGGGCGCCACCACGACGCCGCCCCGCTGCACCTGGTCACGACCAGCACCCTCGACGCCCTGCCGGGCCCGGACGGATCGCCGCTGGACCCGATGCGCCTGCGGCCGAACCTGGTGGTCGCCCCGGCCGCCGGCGGGGACTTCGCCGAGGACGCCTGGGTCGGCCGCCTGCTGCGGGTCGGCGACAGCCTGCTGCGGGTCACCGAGCGGACCGAGCGCTGCGTGATGACGACCCGCGCCCAGGCCGACGAGCTGCCCCACGCGCCGACCGTCCTGAAGCGGATCGGCCGCGCCAACGAGGCCTGCGCCGGCGTCTACCTGGCGGTCGTCGAGCCGGGCGCGGTCGCGGTCGGCGACCCGCTGGTGCCGATCCCCGGCTGACCGCCGCCGACCGCTACCAGGAGCGGCCGCGCTGCGCGAGCCACTCCGACTCCTGCCGGCCGAGGTCGCTGGCGACCTCGTCGTCGAACAGCCACTCGCGGACGATCCGGTGGTAGTTGAGGCTGGCGTCGAGCTGGCTGCAGACGGCGATCGCCATCCCGGCCAGGCGGATGCTCATCAGGTACTCGGCCGGGATCGTCGCGCGGCGCGTCTTGCCCCAGTACGGCGAGCGCGGGTCGGTGGCCTCGAAGACCATCTTCGCGACGTGGTCCTGGCTCAGGCGCGCGTCCTCGTCCTCGACCGCGAACCAGACCAGCTGCTGGGCCAGCTCCTGGGCGTCCTGAGGCGTGAAGCCGGCCGTCTCGGGGATCCAGTTGATCGCCTTGAGGTGCTCCAGCAGCCCGTCGCCGTCGCGGGCGAGCGCCAGCCGCACGGCCTGCGCCTGGTTCTCGACCATCTCGCGCGAGATCTGGTGGAAGAGCCCGAAGTCGATGAAGGCGACGCGGCCGTCGGCCAGCAGGATCGAGTTGCCCGGGTGCGGGTCGGCCGAGAACTGCCCGTCGCGCCAGACCCCGCCGTAGTAGAAGCGGAAGACGATCTCGGCCAGGCGGTTGCGCTCCTCCTGGCTCTTGGTCTTCCACTGCTCGAAGCCCTCGCCCTCGACGAACTCGGTCACGATCACGTGCTTGCCGCAGAGCTCGGTCGCGACGCCCGGGATCACCACGAACGGGTGGTTGCGGTGCAGGCGCGCCATCCGGCGGTGGTTGGCCGCCTCCAGCTCGTAGTCCAACTCCTCCTCGGTCCGCTCGCGGATCTCGTCGCCGACCGCCTGGACGTCGAGGCCCGGGGCCAGCGTCCTGGCCAGCCGCAGGATGATCCCGAGGTTCTGGAGGTCGGCGCGGACGGCGGCGTCGATGCCGGGGTACTGGACCTTGACCGCCGCCCAGTCGGTGCTCCAGCCGGCTGGCTTCTCGTGCAGGCGGGCGCGGTAGACCTGGCCGATCGACGCGGCGCCGATCGGCGTCTCGTCGAACTCGGCGAAGACGTTCCCGAGCTTGTCGCCGAGGTCGCGCTCGATCACCTTGCGCATGTCCTTGAACGCCACGTTCGGCGCCATGTCGCGCAGCTTCGAGAGCTTGGCCTGGAACTCCTCGCGGTGCTCCGGCGGAACCAGGCCGACGTCCATGAAGCTCAGGACCTGGCCGACCTTCATCGCCGCGCCCTTCATGGTCCCGAGCACGTCGACCATCTGCTCGGCGGTCTTCAGCTGCTGCTTCGAGAGCCGAGCGCTCTTGGCCTCGTCGCTGCGTCCGACGTTGCCGACCCGGGTCGCGCCCTCGCGCGCCGCGGCTCCGGCCGCCAGCCGCCCGATCGAGGCGGCCCGCTTGACGCGCGAGGTCGGGATCGCCTCGTCGGACTTCTTGCGGCGGGGCGTCGGCATGCGCGGAATCCTACTCGCGGACGGACCCGACACCCCCGCCTGACGCGATACAACGGTGCACGAAGGGTCCCAGCGCCCGCGGCTCAGGCTCGGCGCACCCGCGACCCGGGGACCAGGTCGTCGGACCCGTCCGGCCACCGGATCCAGCACTTGGTGCCGCCGTCGTAGTCGCGCGCCTCGAGCACCAGCCGGACCTCGTGGTCGACCGCCTCGCCGGCGTCGTCCGGCAGCGACACGACCACCGGCTCGTCGCCCTCGGGGTCGACGCCGGTCCAGACCCGCACGAACGGGTTGTGCTGGCGCTCGTGGCCGATCGTCGACGGCTCGGCGTGGCCGGAGACGACGATCGTCTCGTCCGGCAGCTCGAGCAGCGTGTCGAGGATCGAGGAGCGCAGGTCCTCGAAGGTCGTGTGGCCGGGCGCGCGGACGCCCGCGACCGACTCGCGGAAGAGCGTGTCGCCGGTGAAGACGTGGCCGTGGCCGACGAAGCTCAGCATCCCGGCGGTGTGGCCGGGGGTCGCGACCGCCTTCAGCTCCAGCGCGTCGCCGACGCGGATCGTCTCGCCGTCCTCGATGTTGGCGGTGTAGCCGACGGCGAACTCCTCGGCCAGCGGCTGCTCGAGCTCGTGGATCAGGACGTCGACGCGGCCGATCCGGTCGAGGATCTCCTCCAGCTGCGAGACGTGGTCGTAGTGGTGATGGGTCAGCAGGACCGCCGCCGGCGTCATCCCGTGGCGGGCCGCCGCCTCGCTCATCTTCGCCGCGTCGGCGCCGGCGTCGATGAACGCGCACGGTCCGCCGGACGTCCCGATCACGTAGGAGTTGCCCACGAAGCTCGGGATCTCGATCCGCTCCACCACCAGCTCGGCCATGAGCGCGATGCTCGCAGATCGGGAGCGCCCGGCTCGCCCCCCTCCAGGCCGAGCGCGACGCGGGCCGCCGCCGCGTTCGCGCGCGTCAGCGCCGTCGAGGGGTGGCGCGGGCCGAGTCGCCGGCACTTGATTGCCAGCGCCCGCTCGTGGAGCGCGAGGGCGGCCGCCGGGTCACCCTGGCGGTGGCGGACTGCGCCGAGGTTGCCGCAGGCGACGGCGACGTCCAGATGCTCCGGGCCACGGGCCCGCTCGAGCCGCGGCAGCGCTCGTTCGAGCAGCCTCCGGGCCTCGTCGCGGTGTCCGCGCCCGTCGAGGATCGCGGCCAGCGCGACCTCGTCGGCGGCGACGTCGGGATGGGCGTCGCCGAGCCGCGCCCGCCGCAGCGCGAGCCCCCGCCGCGCCGGGTCCTCAGCGGCCGCCCAGCGGCCGCGCGCGTGCTCGATCCCGCCGCGGTTGTGGAGCAGGGTCGCCAGCTCGACGCTGTCGCGCGGGACCCGGTCCAGGGCCAGCGCCAGCGCCCGCCGGTTGAGCGCGTCGGCTCGCGCCAGGTCGCCGATCGCCTTGGCGTGAACGGCCCGTTCGTTGGCGGTCGCGGCCACCAGCGGATCGCGACCGTCGCGGCCGGCCATGGCGGCGTCGGCCACGCGCAGCAGCCGTCCGGCCGCGCCGAGCCGCCCCCGCTCGCTCAGCCACCGTCCGGCGATGCACGCGAGCTCGGCGGCCCGGCGGGAGGGGGAGCCGGCCGTCAGCGCTCGACGACCGTCTCGTTGTGGTTGAGCGCGATCGCGCCGAGCGCCGGGGCGACCCCGGCGACAGCCGCCGCGACCGCAGCCGCGGCGACGCCGATGCTCAGGACCTTGCGCGTCATTCGTTCCTCCGGTTTCGTGGACGCGGGCAGCGTCTCAGCGACCCCGGCCGTCGCCAATCGGGGGACGACCCCGAACTTGGCGTGCCGCGGCGCCCGGCCGGCTCGTGGTCCTCCGCGGCGGCCGGTACCCTCGCGGGCGATGGCTGGCCTGCTCCACACCTGTTACCGGATCGGCGACATCGACCGGTCGGTCTCGTTCTACGAAGCGCTCGGCTTCGAGGAGCTTCGGCGGATGCCGATCCGGGACGAGGCGATCAACGTCTTCATGGGCCTGCCGGGCGACGGCCCGCGGCTGGAGCTGACCTACAACCACGGGGTCGACCACTACGAGATCGGCAGCGGCTACGGCCACATCGCGGTCTCCGTCCCCGACATCGAGGCCGCGCTCGCCGACCTCGCCACCCAGGGGATCACGCCCGAGAAGCCGCCGTACCGGGTCCGCGAGGGTGGATCGCTGCTCTGCTTCGTGCGCGATCCGGACGGCTACCGGATCGAGCTGATCGAGCACGCCGACTGACGGGCCGCTCGTGCGCCCCAACCTCACCGCGCCCGCGGCCGCGGGAACGCCCGAGTCGGCCCTTCCGGCCGCGGCCGTCACCGGCGACCACGCCCCGTCGCGCCCGGCCGCCCCGGCCCGCCGGGCGGTCGTCGACCTCGGCTCGAACACCTTCCGGATGGTCGTCTTCGCCGTCGACCCGAGCGCCCGGCGGGTGCCCGGCGGCGCCTGGCGCCAGACCGCCGAGCTCTACGAGCCGGTCCGGATCGGCGCCGAGCTGGGCCCCGGCGGCGAGCTGCAACCACGCTCGCTGCGCCGCGCGCTGATCGCGATCCAGCTCTTCGACCACTTCTGCCGCTCGCACGACCTGACGACCGAGCGGATCGACGCGGTCGCCACCAGCGCGATCCGCGAGGCGCCGAACCAGGCGGCGTTCCTCGACCAGGCGCGCGACATCAGCCGTCTCAACCCGCGGGTCCTGACGCGCGAGCAGGAGGCGACCTACGGCTACCTGGCCGCGGTCAACTCGACGACGCTGGTCGACGGCGGCGTGCTCGACATCGGCGGCGGCTCGCTGCAGCTGGTCCGGACCCGCGACCGGCGGGCGACCGACGCCCGCTCCTGGACGCTCGGGGCGGTCCGCACCACCGAGCGCTTCCTGCCCGGCGACGCGCCGGCGTCGAAGGCCGAGATCAAGGCGCTCCGCCGCCACGTCGAGCGCGAGCTGGCCGACGCTCCGTGGGTCGACCGGATCGGCGACCGGCTGGTCGGCGTCGGCGGCGCGGTCCGCAACCTGGCCGCGGCGGTCCAGCACCGCCACGGCAGCACCGACCTCGGCGTCCAGGGCGTGCTGGTGCGGCGGGCGACGCTCGAGGACCTGATCGAGGAGCTGGCGGCGCTGGCGCCGAGGGATCGGCGGGCGGTCGACGGCATCAAGCCCTCGCGCGCGGACGTGATCCTGGCGGCCGCGGTGACGATCGAGGGCGTCCTCAAGGCGACCGGGCTCGACGCGGTCGAGGCGACCGAGTTCGGGCTCCGCGAGGGCGTCTTCCTGGACCGCCACCTGGCCGGCCGATGCGGGCCCGAGGGCGAGCCGCTGCCGCTCTACCCCGACGTCGGCGACGCGGCGGTCCGCAACCTCGCCGCCCGCTACGACGAGGATCCCGCCCACAGCGACCACGTCGAGCACCTGGCGCTGGAGCTGTTCGACCGGCTGGCGGAGCTCGGCGTCCACGACGGCGATCCCGCCGAGCGGCGACTGGTCGCGGCCGCCGCGGCGCTCCACGACATCGGGATGGCCGTCGGCTACGACGACCACCACAAGCACGGGCGCTACCTGGTCGTCACCAACGGCCTGCCCGGCTTCTCGCCGCCCGAGACCGCGCTGATCGGCCAGGCGATCCGCTACCACCGCAAGGGCTCGCCGACGATGAAGCCGTTCCGGGCCCTGGAGCGCGACGGCGACGAGCAGCGGCTGGATCGGATCTCGGCCCTGCTGCGGCTGGCCGAGGGGATGGAGCGCGGCCACGACCAGGCGGTCCGCCGCGTCGAGTGCAGCCGCGACGGCGACGAGGTCACGCTCGACATGCGCTGCGGACCGGACGGTGCGCCGGTCGCGCGCTGGGCCGCCGAGGGCCAGGCCGCGCTCGTCCGGCGGGCGTTCGGCGTCCGGCTGACGGTCACCGAGGCCGCGGCCTGACGGGCGACCGCGCGGGCTCGGCGTCGCGCGAAGAGCAGGCAGACCCTTAGGATCGTGGGTCATGGCCACGGTTCCGACGTTTCTCGCGCACGGCCCCTGGGCCCGCGAGGACGTGTCGGTCAGCTGGAGCGACGAGGCCTACGTGCCCGAGCCGGCGACCGTCGAGGCGGCCGACGCCGCGATCGCCGCGCTCAAGGCGCGCAGCTCCCCGAGCCACGACGGGCTCTCGACGCGGATGGCCCGCCATCGGGTCGACGAGCACGGCCGCCTGCACCTGGACCTGCAGCCGATCCGCTGGGCCCTGCGGCTGCTGCCGGGCGGGGCCGCCCGCTCGATGACCGGTCAGTGCGTGGTCCGCAGCCACGACGGCCGCTGGCTGGCCGGGCGCCGCGCGGAGTGGGTCGCGACCTGGGCCGGGCGCTGGACGCTCGGCGCCGGCGGCGCCGTCGACGTCGGCGAGTCGCCGATGCGCACGCTCGAGCGCGAGCTGCAGGAGGAGTGGAGCGTGACCGCCGAGCGGATCCGCGGCGAGGCGCTGCTGCTGCTGCCGAACGAGGTCGTGATGTTCGTCGGCGTCGCCTGGCTGCCGCCGGGGGCCGAGGTCGAGCGCGACCCCGAGCACGACGAGCACGACTGGTGGCCGGCCGACATCGACGCCTGGCCCGATCACGCCGAGCCGTCGCTGCGGGCGCTGGCGCGGATGATCGAGGCCGCCGGCTGATGGCGCTCGGGCGGATTCCCGAGCGGCGGACGACGCGGGTCTGGTCGCCGTCGTTCGGGGTCATGAAGTGGCTCTCGTTCACCCACTCGGCGATCTACCTGGGGCTGCTCGGCTGCTGGATCGGCGGCGTCGACGGTGGCCTCAAGACCGCGCTCGGCTGGGGTCACGGCTGGGGCTGGATCGTGATGTGCCTGCTGACCGTGCTGGCGCTGCGCGCGCGGGTGATCCCGCTCTGGCTCGCGGTCTGCGTCGCGGTCGTCGGCGCCGTCGGGCCGTTCGTGGGCTCGATCGGCTTCGTCGTCGAGCAGCGGCGACGCGCCCAGCTGGCCGGCGCCTGAGCGGCATCCGCGGCGGCGGCCTCCGGCGGCACCCCGACGGACGGGTGGATCGTCGCCGGCGGCCTCCCGCGCAGGGTCGTGGTGCGCGCGGCACAACCCCAGGCTGCAACAGGCCGTTCACAGCGTGTCGCACCCCACGGCCGCGCGCACGGGCAAGTGCTAGGTTCGATGTCTCATGGCAACAGGCACGACGGTCCCGGTCACCCTCCCGCAGATGGGCGAGTCGGTCGCCGAGGGCACGGTCCTCGAATGGCTCAAGCAGCCGGGCGACCAGGTGGAAGAGGGTGAAGACCTCGTCGTCATCTCGACCGACAAGGTCGACGCCGAGATCCCGGCGCCGGTTTCGGGCACCCTCGTCGCGGTCCACGCGCAGGAGGGCGAGACCGTTCAGTCCGGCTCGATCGTCGGCGAGATCGACCCCAGCGGCGGGGACGGCAACGGCGGCACCCCGGCAGCCGACGCCGGCGCCGCCCCGGCCGACGCCTCGGGCAACGGCAACGGCGACGGCGCCGCGACCGGCGGCGAGCTGATCGACATCGTCACCCCGTCGGCTGGCGACTCGGTCACCGAGGCGACGCTGCTGGAGTGGCTCGTCCAGCCCGGCGATCAGGTCGAGGACGGCCAGGACATCGTCGTCGTCTCGACCGACAAGGTCGACATGGAGCTGCCCGCCCCGACCGCGGGCGTGCTCGAGGAGCAGCTGTTCGCCGACGGCGACACGATCCACCCGCAGGAGGTCATCGGCCGGATCCGCTCCGGGGCCGGCGCTCCGGCCGCCGCGGCCGCCGCGCCCGGCAACGGCGGCGCCGAGGCCGTCGCCCCCGCGACCGGCAACGGCACCGTGGAGGTCCCCAGCGACGTCAGGGCCTCCCCCGTCGCCGCCCGCGCGGCGGCGGTCGAGGGCGTCCAGCTGGGCAACGTCACCGGCAGCGGCCCGAACGGGCGGATCCTCAAGGAGGACGTCCTCGACGCCGCCGCCAACGGCGGCCGCAGCGCCGCCGCGGTCACCCGCACCCCGCTGCGGGGTGGTGCCAACGCGCTCGCCAAGGGGATGGAGGAGTCGCTCACCACCCCGACCGCGACCTCGTTCCGCACGATCACGATCACGACCCTCGACGGCCGCCGCAAGCAGCTCAAGGCGGCCGGGCAGAAGGTCTCCTTCACCCACCTGATCGGCTACGCGATCGCCCGCGCGGCGACCGAGGCGATGCCGGTGATGGCCTACACCTTCGAGAGGGACGACGAGGGCAACCCGATCCTCGTCGACCACGGCCAGGTCAACCTGGGGATCGCGGTCGACGTCGAGCGCCGCGGCAAGCGGACGCTGATGGTGCCGGTGATCAAGGACGCCGGCCGGCTCGGCTTCCAGGGCTTCCTCGACGCCTTCAACGACCTGATCGCCCGCGCCCGCGACAACAAGCTGACGCCCGAGGACC
The DNA here is from genome assembly GCF_000240225.1 of Patulibacter medicamentivorans. Taxonomy (GTDB): domain Bacteria; phylum Actinomycetota; class Thermoleophilia; order Solirubrobacterales; family Solirubrobacteraceae; genus Patulibacter; species Patulibacter medicamentivorans. The sequence continues at coordinate 17,616 of NZ_AGUD01000197.1, read as the reverse complement.
TGCAGGGCGCCAACGTCCAGCTGACCAACCCGGGCGGCATCGGCACGATCGCCTCGGTCCCGCGGCTGATGACCGGCAACGGCACGATCGTCGCCACCGGCTCGATCGCCTACCCCGTCGGCCTCGGCGAGGTCGGCGAGCTGATCGGCGCCGAGAAGGTCATGACGATGACCTCGACCTACGACCACCGGATCATCCAGGGCGCCCAGTCCGGGCAGTTCCTGAAGACGGTCGAGGAGTACCTGCAGGGCGACCACGAGTTCTACGAGCAGGCGTTCGCCGACCTCGGCGCCCCGCTCGGCCCGGCGATCGAGAAGCCGGAGCCGAAGATCGGCGCGCTCGCCGCCGGTGCCGTCGCCGCGCCGGCCGCGGCCTCCGCGACGCCGTCGCTGGAGCTGCTGCAGGGCGTGCAGGCCGCGACCTCGCTGATCCGCGCGATCCGCAGCCACGGCCATCTGCTGGCCCGGCTCGACCCGCTCGAGGCCGAGTCCGACAAGACGCCGGAGGAGATCTCCGCCCAGATCGGGATCGACCTCGGCAAGCTCGGCCTGACCGAGCGGCTGCTGACCGACATCCCGGCCAAGATCCTGCGGACGTACGTCTCCGGCGACACGCTCGGCGACGTGCTGCCGAAGCTCAAGGAGACCTACTGCGGCACCCGCGCCTACGAGGTCGAGCACATCTCCGACAACGAGCAGCGCGTCTGGCTGCGGGAGAAGATCGAGTCGGGCGAGTTCCGCAAGCCGCTGTCCGCCGAGAGCAAGAAGGGCCTGCTCAACCGGCTGATCCAGGTCGACCAGTTCGAGCGCTTCATGCAGAAGGCCTACCTCGGCCAGAAGCGCTTCTCGATCGAGGGCCTCGACATCGCGGTCCCGGTGATCGACGAGCTGATCCACCTGGCCGGCGCCCGCGCCGGCGCCCAGGAGGTCGTCCTCGGGATGGCCCACCGCGGCCGGCTCAACGTCCTGGCCCACAACCTCGGCCGGCCCTACGACGCGCTCTTCACCGAGTTCGAGGGCGGCTCGGTGATCGCCGCCGCCAAGACCGTCACGCAGGACCTGCAGGGCGGCACCGGCGACGTCAAGTACCACCACGGCGCCAGCGGCCGCTACGAGCTGCCCGACGGCAAGTCGATCGGCGTGGTGCTGGAGAGCAACCCGTCGCACCTGGAGTTCGTCAACCCGGTCGTGATGGGCGCCGCGCGCGCCGCCCAGACCGACCGCGGGCAGGCGTCCGGCCCCCGCGACGAGGACGTCGCGCTGCCGATCATCATCCACGGCGACGCGGCCTTCCCCGGCCAGGGCGTCGTCGCCGAGTCGCTGAACCTGCAGGCGCTCGAGGGCTACCGCGTCGGCGGCAGCGTCCACCTGATCCTCAACAACCAGGTCGGCTTCACCACCGACCCGGAGGACAGCCGCTCGACCCGCTGGTCGTCCGACCTGGCCAAGGGCTTCGACGTGCCGATCATCCACGTCAACGCCGACGACGTGGAGTCCTGCATCAACGCCACGCGGCTGGCCTTCGCCTTCCGCCAGGAGTTCGGGCACGACGTCCTGATCGACCTGATCGGCTACCGCCGCTACGGCCACAACGAGTCCGACGAGCCGGCCTACACGCAGCCGCTGATGGCGGACCTGATCAAGAAGCACCCGCGGGTCTCGGAGCTCTACGCCGAGCAGCTGATCGGCGAGGGCGTGCTGACCAAGGACGAGGTCGACAGCACCCGCAAGGCGTTCAACGACCACCTGACCGAGCTGCACCAGAGCGTCAAGCGCAAGGTCAAGGAGTGGCAGGAGGCCGGCGGCACGATCGACACCTCGGCCACCGGCACCTACCTGATGGACCGCTCGCGGTCCGAGGAGCCGACGACGAAGGTCGACGCCCAGACCCTGATCGCGCTCAACGACGAGCTGCTGAAGGTCCCGGACGGCTTCACCGTCAACGCCAAGCTCGTCAAGCAGCTGGAGAAGCGCCGCGAGGCGCTCGGGCCCAACGGCGGCATCGAGTGGGCGCACGCCGAGCAGCTGGCGTACGCCTCGTTGGTGCGCGAGGGCGTGCCGGTCCGCCTGACCGGCCAGGACGTCCAGCGCGGCACGTTCAGCCAGCGGCACCTGACCCTGCACGATGCGAAGACCGGCAAGGCCTACTCGCCGATCGAGCACCTGCCCGGGGCCCAGGCGCCGATGGAGCTGTACAACAGCCCGCTGTCCGAGGTCGCCGCGCTCGGCTTCGAGTACGGCTACTCGCAGGAGGCGCCCGAGGCGCTGGTCGCGTGGGAGGCCCAGTTCGGCGACTTCGTCAACGGCGCCCAGGTGATCGTCGACCAGTTCATCGTCTCCGGCCTGGCCAAGTGGGGCCAGACCTCGCGCCTGACGCTGCTGCTGCCGCACGGCTACGAGGGCGCCGGCCCGGAGCACTCCTCCGGCCGGATCGAGCGCTTCCTGCAGCTCTGCGCCGAGGGCAACATCCGGGTCGCGAACCTGACCACGCCGGCGCAGTACTTCCACCTGCTGCGGCGCCAGGCGCTGATCGAGAAGGCGCGCCCGCTGGTGGTCTTCACGCCGAAGTCGCTGCTGCGCCTGCCGCAGGCCCGCAACCGGATCGAGCACCTGTCGGAGACCAAGTTCTTCCCGGTCCTCGGCGAGCCGGGCGTCGACCCGAACGCGGTCACCCGCCTGGTCCTCTGCACCGGCAAGGTCTTCTACGACCTCAAGGGCCACGAGCTGCGCCAGGACAACCCGTCGGTCGCGATCGGCCGCGTCGAGCTGCTCTACCCCTTCCCGGAGGAGAGCCTGCGCGACCTGATCAACGCCTACCCGAACCTGCGCGAGGTCGTGTGGGTCCAGGAGGAGCCGCGCAACATGGGCCCGCGTGCCCACATGTCCCCGCGCCTGCAGCAGATCCTCCCCGACCACCTGGCGCTCGGCTACGTCGGCCGCCCGGAGCGCGCCAGCCCGGGCGAGGGCTACCCGGCCGCGCACACGATCGAGCAGAACCGGATCGTCAAGACCGCGCTCGACGTGTCGGTGCCGGTGTCCCAGTTCCCGAAGCGCTCGCCGGGCAACCGGTGAGCGGCACGGCCCTCGGGAGTCGCTTCCCGGCTCAGCGGGTCGCGGTCGCCGCCACCAGGTAGCGCACCAGCGCGTCGAGCTGCTTCGGCGACAGCCGCTTGCCGAAGTCGCCCGGCATCAGGCCCTTGGGGAAGCCGGCGGCGACCTCGGCTCCGGGGTCGACGATGTCCTGGCGGATCCGCGTCGAGCTGCGGCCGGCCAGGACCCGGTCCAGGTCCGGGCCGACCGCCGCGCTGGTGCCGGCGTCGGCCAGCCGGTGACAGCCGCCGCAGCCCGAGTCGCCGAGGAAGACCGCTCGTCCCTCGCGGGCGACCGGGCCGAGCGCGGCCAGCCGCTGGGTGGCCGCGTCGCGCTGGGCCCGGGTCGGGGCCGATCCGCCGCCGCCGGGCGGGCCGCCCTGGGCGATGCCGACGATCGCGCCGCCGAGGATGATCGTCACCACCGCCCCCGCGACGATCCGCGGGCGCGGGTCGGGGGCCGGCGTCGGCGCAGGGGCCCCGACCGGCGCCGCGAGCGCCGCCGCCAACGTCCCCCGGCCGGTGACCAGCCCGGCCAGGGCCAGCGCGACCGCGACGATCTCGGCGGCGATCGTGATCTTCGCCTCGGTCGTCCAGGCGGCCTCGTAGAACCCGAGCAGGTGGGAGCTGTGGGTGATGATGATCGCGACGATCGCTCCACCGCTGATCGTCAGCGCACCGAGCAGGTACGGCAGCGGCCGGCGCGCGACGAGCAGCAGCATCGTGGCCAGCGACGCGATCGCGTTGACCAGGAACAGCGTCCTGATCAGCGGCGTGCCGTAGTCGTGGTGGAAGAGGTGCGCGTGCTCGTAGGCCCCGACGGCGACCGCGATCGCGCTGCCGAGGAGCAGCACGGTCGGCAGCCGCGGCAGGTCGGTCGGGGTCAGCAGGCGCTTGGGGTCCAGCACGGCACGAACCATCTGTCTCCTCTACGACGCCATCGGTGGCGCGGATCTTCCCGGGTGCGACGCAGGACTGTCAACGCGCCAGCCGCGTGCGACCATCGACCGATGGTCTGGTTGCAGCGCGCCCTCGATCTGCGCCCGCGCCCGCGGGGCTTCCACCTGGTCACCGACGAGGTGCTGGCCGCGCTGCCGGAGCTGCCCACGGTCCAGGTCGGGCTGCTGCACGTCTTCTGCACCCACACCTCGGCGGCGTTGACCCTGAACGAGAACGCCAGCCCGGACGTCCGGGTCGACCTGCGGCGGTGGTTCGACGACGCCGTGCCCGAGGCGGGCCCGTGGACCCACACGCTCGAGGGCCCCGACGACATGCCCGCGCACGTCAAGGCGTCGCTGCTCGGACCGGACCTCACGATCCCGGTCTCCGGCGGCCGCCTGGCGCTCGGGACCTGGCAGGGGATCACGCTCTGCGAGCACCGCGACTCCGGCGGTCCCCGGCGGCTGGTGCTGACCCTCAACGGGGTCCGCCGAGCGGGCGACGAGGGGCGTTGAAGGTCCGGAGAAGCCGGCCCCTGGACGGCCACGGAGCGAGCCGTCGGCCCGCGACGCCCGGGACCGACGCCACGCGCCCGCCCCGGAGCACCGCGCCGGCGCCGGCCACCGCGTAGCATCCGCCGTTCCATGGCTTCTGACGCTGCATCCGCCGAGACGACCGCCACCGCGACCGTGGTCCGGGCCACCGCCGCCCAGGTTCGCCTGCGCCTGTCCGACGATCGCGAGATCACCAAGCGCGCGACCGTTCCCGCCGAGGCCCGCGAGGCGCTCGAGGGCGCCATCGTGCCGATCACCGTGACGGGCACCGGCGCCCGCGCCAAGGTCGAGCTGGCCGACGGCTGGCTCGACGGCATCGGCGCCAAGCCGAAGGCCACGCGCACCCGCAGCGGCGCGCCGAAGGCCGCGGCCGCGAAGACCGCCGCCAAGGACGGCGACGCCAAGCCCGCTCGCAAGCGCACGCGCGGCAGCGCGACGGCCAAGGCCGCCGACGCCAAGGCGACCGGCACCAAGGCGCCCGCCAGCAAGGCCGCCGCGGCCAAGGCCGACGAGCAGGCCCCCGCCAAGCCGAAGAGCACGCGCGCCAAGGCCGCGACCACCAAGGCGAAGGCCGACGCCGCCGCCAAGCCGGCGGCCAAGCGGACCCGCAAGCCGGCCGCCGAGAAGGCGTCGGCGGCCGCCAAGGCCACGCCGGCCGCCAAGCCCGCCGCCGAGCAGCCGGCCGCCACCGAGCAGCCCGCTGCCGAGCAGGCGCCCGCCGAGAAGCCCGCCGCGGCCACCGGCCGCCAGGACGCCCCGTCGGCCGCGAAGCCCGGCCGCGCGCGTCGCCGCCGCAGCGTCCCGGCGATCCCGAAGGTCGATCCGGAGCTGATCCGCAGCCAGATCGCCGGCGCGGTCGACCTCGTGCGCAAGGCGCGCGAGCTCACCCGCCGCTAGTCGCCGCTCGGCGATCCGGGACGCCCGGCGTCCCGGATCGTCGCCCGCGCGCCGGTCGCGCCATCTCGGGACGCCTGGCGTCCCGACTCGGCCACCGCCACCCCGCCCGCGTCAGCCGGCCCGCCGCGGCCGCGACGCCAGCGCCCGCCCGCGCATCCGCCGGACCGCGCGCAGCTCGTCGCGGACGTCCATCGGCGCGTAGGCCTGCCCCGTCCGCAGTTCCGCCGTGTCCGCGACCAGGTCGCTGGTGACCGGCTCGAGCATCCGGACCGTCAGCGGCGTCTCGACGACCCCGCCGCCGGGCTCGCGGTGGACCCGCCGGGCGCCGGCGTCCGGGCGGCTCGCCACGGCCTCCTCCAGCCGGCCGTCGACGAACAGCAGCCCGCAGTAGTCGTCCGCCATCCAGCCGTCGGGCAGCCGCCCGGCCGCGATCGCGCTGCGCTGGACGGCGCCGCGCTCCGGCACCTGGCGGGCGTGGACGCTGAACGAGCCCTCCAGCAGGCCGAGGCCGTCGATCGGCTCGGGCGAGCCGGACGAGCAGGAGACGCCGCCCTGGAACCAGCACATCGCGCCGGCGCTGAGGCCGGCCAGCACGGCTCCGCGACGGTGGGCCTCCAGCAGCAGGTCGGCGACGCCGTGGGCCCGCCAGAGCGCCAGCAGGTTGCGCATCGACCCGCCGCCGACATAGATCACGTCCTGGGACAGGATCAGCGTCTCCAGCGACTCCTCCAGATCCTGGAGGTGGAACAGCGAGAGCACCCGCGGACGGCACGGCCAGGACCCGAACAGGCGCGAGAAGCGCTCGACCTGGTCCTTCGGATCGCCGCTCGCCGTCGGCAGGAACAGGACCCGCGGCCGGGCGACTGGGGCCAGGGCCAGGATGTAGGCGTCCAGCGCGGGCCGGCCGGGCTCCATCGTGAAGCCCCCGCCGCCCATGCAGAAGATCGGGCCGCTGGTCACGCCGCCACGGCCGTCTCGACCACGGGGCGCAGGCCCCCGCCGGCCCCCGCGCCCGTCGGCGGCGCTCCGCCGACGGCGGCAGAGGAGGGGTCCTCGCCCTCCTCCGCGACGCCGTCGCCCGCCGCCACCACCAGCGGCTGGCGTCCGGAGGGCCCGGCCGCCGACTCGCGGGCTCCGAGGAAGCGCGCCGGCAGCCGCTTCTCGTGGACCTGCCCGTGGGCCCCGATCCGGACCTCGTAGGCGGTCGCCTCGGGCTTCGAGGTGACCACCTCCTCGAGCGTCGTCCCGCGGAAGCTGAGCGCCGCGCAGTCCTCGACGCCGTAGCCGGCGGGCAGGCCGGCGCCGACCATGCTGCGGTAGGCGCCGCGACGCTCGGGCTCGCCGTCGTAGTGGACGCAGTTGGAGTAGGGCAGCAGGCCCAGCGCCTTGACCCGCTCGCTCGGCCCGTGGAACGCCGTCACCGCGTCGGAGAACCAGCAGAGCGACCCGGCGGAGAGGCCGCAGAGCACGACGCCCTTCTCCCAGGCCCGCCGCAGGGTCCGGTCGAGGCCGTGGGCGCGCCAGGTGCCGAGCAGGCTCAGCAGCGACCCGCCGCCGACGTAGATCACGTCCTGGGACAGCAGATGGGATTCGATGTCGCCCTCGACCGCGCCGGCGCTGCGGTCGCGGCGGAAGAGGGAGACGTGGGAGGGCTCGCTGCGACCGGCCCCGAAGCGGCGGTAGAAGCGCACCACGTAGTGGTCCGCGTCACCCGACGCCGTGGGCAGGAAGCAGATCCTCGGCCGTTCCGCGCCAGAGAGCTCCAGCACGAAATCGTCCATCAGGGGGTTCTTGGGCTCCATCGAGAACCCGCCCCCGCCGAGGGCGACGATACGTGGGGGTCGATCGGTCACAGGACGAGCATGCCCGTGCCGCCGCCTGCCCGAGGGCTCCCGATGTACGAAGTTCACACACCGCCCGTTCGCCCCGGTGGCGGACCCGAGCACCGCCGCGGGTGGATGCGGGGTGCACGTAGACCGAGCAGGTCGCCGCCGGGAAGCGAGAGCCGTGCTCGGCACTGCCGAGCGCACCAGGTGGCGAGATGCGAAGCGTCTACGCGCGCCCCGCGCCGCCCGCCCGCTTGGCCATCCGGCGCTGGACGGCCACGTTGAGCCCCATCAGGACCAGGACGGTCAGCAGCAGGATCGTCGAGAGCACGTTGACCGTCGGCGGGACGCCCTGGCGGGCCGCACCGAAGATGTACAGCGGCAGGGTCGTCGTCTGGCCGTTGTTGAACGCCGTGATCACGTAGTCGTCGAGCGACAGCGCGAACGCCAGCACCGCGGCCGAGAGCACGCCCGGCAGGATCATCGGCAGCGTCACGCGGAGGAACGTCGTCAGCTCGCCGGCGCCGAGGTCCTTCGCGGCCTCCTCGATGTGTGGGTCCATCCCCGCCAGCCGCGAGCGCACGGTCACGACCACGTACGAGATCGAGAACATGATGTGGGCCAGGACGATCGTCACGTAGCCGGTGTTGACGCCGATCACGAGGAACATCGCCAGCAGCGAGGCGCCCATCACGACCTCGGGGGTCGCCATCGGCACGAAGACGAACATCTCGGCGGCGGCCTTGCCCCGGAAGCGGAAGCGGCCGAGGGCGAGCGCGAGGAACGTCCCGAGGGTCGTCGCGACGAAGGTCGAGATCAGGGCGATCGTCAGCGAGTTCTTGAGCGCCGTCGTCAGGTCGCTGTTGGAGAACGCGTCCGACCAGTGCTTGAGCGTGAAGCCCTGCCAGTCGATGTTGAAGCGCCCGTGGTTGTCGTTGAACCCGAAGACGACCATGAAGACCACGGGCGCCAGCAGGAAGACGACCGCGAGCAGGGCCCAGAGCCCGAGCTCCCATTCGCGGGCGCCGAACCGCCGGCGGCGGGGGCCCGCGGCCGGGGCCTCGGGCGCCGCGGGAGAGGTGAGGGAGGAGGTCGCCATCTCAGACCGCCGCCTCGGTCAGGGTCTTGGTCCCGATCAATCGGCCGAAGACCGCGATCAGGATCAGGATCGCCGTCATCAGGATGAACGAGAGCGCGGCCGCCGTCGGGTAGTCGAGCACGGTGATGAACTTGTTCTGGATGACGTTGCCGATCATCGTCGTGTTCGGGCTCCCCAGGATCCGGGCGTTGATGAAGTCGCCGGCCGCGGGGATGAAGACCAGCAGCGAGCCGGCGAAGATGCCCGGGATCGCCAGCGGCACCGTCACCTTGCGGAAGGCCGTGAAGCGGCTGCAGCCGAGGTCGGTCGCGGCCTCGATCAGGCGCCGGTCGATCCGCTGCAGGGTCGCGAACAGCGGCAGCACCATGAAGGGCAGGAAGTTGTACGAGATGCCGAGGATCACGGCGCCGCTGGTCGCGTCCAGGCGACCGTCGGCGCTGACCAGGCCGATGTCGCGCAGGGTGCCGACGAGGAAGCCGTTGTCGTTGATCAGCAGCTTCCAGGCCGCGGTCCGCATCACCTGCGAGACGAAGAACGGCATCACCACCATCAGCAGCCAGAACGCCTGGAAGCGCCCGGCCTTGTAGGCGATGAAGTACGCCAGCGGGAAGGCGATGATCAGGTCGATCAGCGTCGCGGCGCCCGCGAAGACGACCGAGCGCGCGAACTCCGCGCCGTAGCTCGAGAGCGCGTCGGAGTAGACCGAGAACGACCACGTCAGGTCGTAGCCGACCTCCGAGTTGCCGCTCATCAGCGAGACGGACAGCTGGTTGACCAGCGGGGCCGCGAAGAAGACGACCAGCCACAGCAGCGCCGGGCCGGCGAACCAGAGCGGCAGCAGCCGCTGCCGGAGCGAGAGTCCCATGGTCTAGTTCCCCGTCACTTCGGTCATCGCCGCGTACATCGCCTGCTCCTCGGCGACCGTCAGCGGCGGATAGGCGTGGAGCTTCGCGCGGACCTCGTCGGGCGGGAAGATCAGCTCGTTGCTCGCGATCTCGGGGTCGGTCCGCTCGAGGATCGGGCGGATCCCGTCGACCGGGCTCAGGTAGTTCACGTAGGCGCAGAGCTTGGCGGCGACCTCGGGCTCGTAGAGGTAGTTGAGCATCGTCTCGGCGGCGTACGGGCGGGCGACCCGCTCCGGCATCATCAGGTTGTCGGTGAAGAGCATCGAGCCCTCCTCCGCGTAGACGAACTTGACGTCCGGGTTGTCGCTCTGCAGCTGGACCATGTCGCCGGAGTAGACGAGCGCGACGGCGACGTTGCCCTTGGCCAGGTCGGTCGTGTAGTCGTTGCCGGTGAACTTGCGGAACTGGCCCTTGTCGCGCTGCTCGCGGAGCTTCTCGATCGCCGCGAGCATGTCGTCGAGCTTGGCCGTCGAGGGGTTCTTGCCCTCCATCAGCATCACCGCGCCCGCCGAGTCGTAGGCCTCGTTGAGCATCGTCACGCGGCCGCGCCACTCGGGGTTGAAGAACTCCTTGAGGCTCTTCAGGTCGCGGCCGGTCTCCTTGCGGTTGTAGCCCAGGCCGACGGCGCCCGACTGGTACGGGAGCGTGAAGTCGCGCTTGGGGTCGTAGGCGATCGTCTTGAGGTTGGAGACGATGTTCTTGGCGTTCGGGACGTTGCGCTTGTCGATCGGCGTCGCGTAGCCGGCGCGGATCCACTTCGCCGCCATGTAGTCGGTCAGGACGACGATGTCGCGCCCGATCGGCTGACCGGCCGCCAGCTGCTGACGGACCTTGCCGAAGAAGTCGCTGTTGTCGTTGATCTCCTCGACGTACTTGCAGGTGCCGCCGTAGCGCCGGTCGAACTCCTTGATCACCGACTTGTCCATGTAGAGCGGCCAGTTGGCGAAGACCCAGTCCCCGATCTTGGTCTTCGGGTGGTGGACGCTGGCCGCCTCCTTCGCGAGCTGGGCGGGCGAGATCGCCGCGGTGCCGTCGATGCCGCAGGCGGTCAGGACGCTGGCGAGGCCGGAGGCGAGGAAGGCCGCGCCGGCGCCGCGGCCGAGGAAGCGGCGGCGGGAGGAGCGGTCCTCGGCGAGGAAGCGGTCGAGCTCGCGCTCGATCCGTGCGCGATCCTCAGCCACGGGCTTCGCCCTCGACCACGAAGGTATGTCGGGGGTCCCAGGACAGCGTCACGGGATGGCCGGCGCCGAGGTTCGCCTCGAGGTCGCCGGTGTCGTTCTGGCAGATCACCGTGACCTCGTCGCCGCCCTCGGTCCGGACCAGGTACTCGACGGTGACGCCGAGGAACGAGCTGACCAACACGCGGCCGCGAAGCACGTTGCTGCCGGGGGGCGGGTCCTCGCCGGCGGGAACGACGTAGAGCTTCTCCGGCCGGATCCCGATCCGGACCGGGCCGCCGGCCAGGTCGCCGATCCGGTGCTGGAGCAGCAGCACCTCGGCACCGTCGTGGGTGGTCACGCGGTTGAACTCGCCGTCGACGGGGCCGAGCGTGACGTCGATCAGGTTCGACTTCCCGAGGAAGTTGGCGACGAACGAGGTCTCGGGCCGCTCGTAGAGGTCGGTGGCGCTGCCGGCCTGCTCGATCCGGCCGCCGCTCATGACGGCGATCGTGTCGGCCATGCTCATGGCCTCCTCCTGATCGTGCGTCACGTGGATGAAGGTGATGCCGACGTCGGCCTGGATCTTCTTCAGCTCGATCTGGAGCTGACGGCGCAACCGCAGGTCGAGCGCGCCGAGCGGCTCGTCGAGCAGCAGCGCCCGGGGACGGTTGACGAGCGCCCGCGCCAGCGCCACGCGCTGGGCCTGACCGCCGGAGATCTGGGCAGGCTTGCGCTCGGCGAGATGCGACAGCTGGACCGTCTCCAGCGCCTCGGCGACGCGGGTCCGGATCTCGTGCTTGGGGACCTTGGCCCGCTCGAGCCCGAAGGCGACGTTCTTGGCGATCGTCAGGTGCGGGAACAGCGCGTAGGACTGGAAGACGGTGTTGACCTTGCGCTTGTGCGGCGGAAGCCCACTGACCTCCTGGCCGCCGAGGAAGATCCGGCCCGCCGACGGCAGCTCGAAGCCGCCGATCATCCGCAGCGTCGTGGTCTTGCCGCAGCCCGACGGACCGAGCAGCGCGTAGAAGGCGCCGGCGTCGATCTGGAGCGAGAGGTCGTCGATCACGACCTGGTCGCCGTAGCGCTTGCTGACGCGCTCGAGGCGGATGTCACCGCCCGCCTCCGTGCTCCCGGACGTGGATCGAGCAGCGGTCTCGCTGGCAGTCATGAGGTTCCCCCGGGGACGCGTGTGGCCGGACGGTGGGTGGGCATCGCCTCAGGAGGATCGCTTGCCAAAACGTTCCACCGACACTCCCGGCGGACAATCATCGACCGCCGCGCCTGGACGGCGCGGCCGGTCGTCGATGGCGGCTGGCGATCGTGGTCGACGCCGCGCCTGCGCATGCTCATGTTCCCCACCAGACGACCGTAACGTGGCGGCAGGTCCCCGCGGGAAACGACAGGCCGTCGGCATCTCGGGCCGCACGCGCGACAGACCGTCGCGGCCGCGGCCCGAAACGTCGTGGAACGCCCCGGTTCCCGTCCCGGACCGGGCGCCGGGCGGCCCGCCGGCGACCGCGAGCTAGCGGCCCTTCCAGACCGGCGCGCGCTTCTCCTTGAAGGCGGTCGCGCCCTCTCGGGCGTCCTCCGAGAGCAGCACCGGACCGGCCAGCTCGCCCTGCTTGGCCCAGAACTCCTGCTCGCTCCAGTCGCCCTGCTGGCGGAGGATCTGCTGGGTCGCCGCGACCGCCAGCGGCCCGCCAGCGGCGATCGCCTCGGCCAGCTCGAGCGCGACGGCGACCGCCTGCCCCGGATCGCTGACCCGGTTGACCAGGCCGAGCTCGTAGGCCCGCTCGGCCGAGATCGGATCGCCGGTCAGCGCCAGCTCCATCGCGATCCCCAGCGGCAGCCGCTCGGGCAGCCGCCGCAGCGCTCCGCCGGCGGCGACCAGCGAGCGCTTGACCTCGGGGATCCCGAGCCGCGCGTCGCGGGCGACCACCAGCAGGTCGGTCGCCAGGGCGATCTCGAGCCCGCCGGCCAGCGCGAAGCCCTCGACCGCGGCGATCAGCGGCTTGCCCGGCCGGACCTGGGTCATGCCCGCGAACCCGCGCTCGGGGTCGAAGGGCAGCTCGCCCCTGGCGAACGCCCCCAGGTCCATGCCGGCGGAGAAGCCCTTGCCGGCCCCAGTCAGGACCCCGACCACCAGCGCCGGGTCCTCCTCCAGCTCGCGGATCGCCGCGCCGAGCGCGTCGCTGACCGCCTTGTTGACCGCGTTGCGCTGGTCGGGCCGGTTGATCGTGATCAGCAGGACGGCGCCACGGCGCTCGAGGATCACGGGCTGCTCATCGCTCATGGCGCCAGCGTACCCCCAGGTTGGCTGGCCGGCCAGCCGGATGCGGGCGGCGCCGGCGCCTCGCCCCCAGCCGCCATCGCGGTCAGCGCCGCAGCCGCACCGTCACGCGCTTGCGGTACGTGTGGACGCCCTCGCGTGCCGTGCCGGTGAAGGTCACCCGCGACGTCGTCCTGGCGGCGCGGCCGACCCTCAGGACCACGGTGACCGTGCGGCTCCGCCGCGGCTTCAGGGTCCCGATCGCCCGCGACCGCGGCGACGCCGTCAGGCCGCGCGGCACCGCCACCCGCAACCGCACCCCGCGCGACGTCGTCACCGCCGAGGAGTTGCGGACCCGGACCCGCAGCCGCAGCCGGCTGCCGCGGCGGACCCGCTTCAGCCCGCGGACGTCGATCCGGACCTTGCCGAGGATCTTCCGGGTCGGCGGTGGCGGCGGCGCGGGCTGGGCGTTGAGCGAGAGCGTGCCGGCCAGGCGCAGCCGCAGGTGACCGCCGAGCGCGGCGTCGACCTCGGCGCAGCGCGGGCTCGGGCCGGCCGTCGCCTGCGATCCCGGGATGCTGCCGTCGGCGGTCAGCGCCACGCTGCCGTCGGCCAGGCTGACCGGTTGCGACGCCAGATCCGGCCCCCGCAGCGGCGGCGCGGCGAGCGCGGCGCGCAGCGGGAAGGACGCGCCCGCGGCGACGCAGACCACGCGCCCGTCGGGCGCGCCGGCGGCCGGCGGGGCACCGATCCGGTAGGTCAGGTCGAAGCGAGCCTGCAGCTCGGCGTCGGCGAACGGCGCCTCGCTGGCCGGGCGCAGCTGCGGCGACGCGCCCTTGAGGTCGAGCTTGCCCTCGAGGTCGGCCGCCGGCGCGAAGGCGATCTCGACCGGCGTCGGGCCGGACGGGTCGCTGGCCAGCGGCAGCGCCAGCCGCGCCGACGGCAGCGCCAGCGCGGTCCGCGGGAAGAACAGCGACGCCCCCGGGCCGGGGAAGGCGGTCTCGACCGCCAGGTCGCTGGTGCCGGCGTAGGTCAGCGACTGGCCCGGCGCCAGCAGGCCGACCGGCTCGTCCTCGCCCCGGCGGACGCGGGCGTCGGCGACCGTCAGCGTCACCGCGTGGCTGCTCGGCGCCGCGACCGTGCCCGCCAGGCGGTAGGCGACGGCCTTGCGCTGGTCGAGGCCGAGCGCCTTGGCCAGGTCGTCGCAGACGGTCGCGTCGCCGGCGGTGCCGGTCAGCACGACGTCGCCGCTGCTGAGGGCGGTCAGCGCCAGCGTGCGGTCGGCGGCCAGCCGCTGCCCGGCGTAGCTCTGGACCGGATCGCCGGCCGGGGTCGGGACCGTCACGTCGTCGGTCCGGAGGGTCGTGGCCGTCGGCGCGGTGCAGGTCGCCGTCGCCCCGTCGGGGTGGCGAACGGCATCGAGCCGCAGGATCAACCGGCCGTCGAGGACCAGCGAGCCGTCGGTCGCGACCCGGCCGGCGAAGCCCCCGTCGGCCTGGACCGCCAGGCGCAGGTCGACGGTCCGGCCGGCGACCCCGGGGACCGCCAGGCCGTCGCGGGCGACCGGCGGCGCGGTGAAGACCGGCGGCCCGAACGCGACCTCGCCGCTGCCGACGTCGAGCGTCCCGCGAAGGACCGCCGGCGTCGCGGCCGTCGCCACGACCAGGTCGGGAGCGCTTAGGACCTTGATCCGACCGTCGCTCACCGTCAGGTCGACCTGCGCCTGCTCGGCCGCGGCCGACCCGCCGGTGGCCAGCACGATCCCGCTGCACATCGTCGCGACGAGTGCCCTTCTGCGCATGTTCGATCCTCGTGGGCTGCGACGGCGGCGGCACCCGTCCGCCTGAGCTGATCCGGGGTCGGGCGGCCCGCCCGACCCCGTCAGCTTAGACGCGGACCGGGCGGCGCCCGACCCGATCGACCGCTGCTAGGACCCGCGGGTCAGGCGCAGCGCCTGCGACTTGCGGGTCGTCGTGACCCCGGTCGCGGTGGCCGTCGCCCGCAGGCGCGAGCCGCTCTTGGCGCGCTTGCCGGGGCGCAGGTTGACCCGGAAGGTCTTCGAGGCGCCGGCCTTCAGCGTCTTCGTGGTCAGCGTGCGGCGGCTGAGCTTGACGCCGGCCGGGGCCTTCAGCTGGATCCGGACGCTCTTGGCGCTCGCGGTCCCGGTGTTGGTGACCTTGATCTTGGCCGTCACGAGCTTGCCGCGCGCGACCCGCTTGAGCTTGCCCAGCGCGAGCTTGATCCGGGGCGTCTTGGCCGCCGGCGGATTCTGGGTTCCGCCGCCGTAGTTGCCGTCGCCGCCGACCGGGGCCGAGGGCACCAGGCCCGGCGCGCTGACCGTCCCGGCGAAGCGGAAGCCACCGGCCGTCGGCAGGCCGATGCCGTTGTCCAGGTCCTTGCAGACCTGGGCGTCGCTGACCGCGCCAGCGCCGCTGGTCGTCGCCTGCGACGAGGGCAGCGGGGCGGCGCTGATGCCGGACAGCGCCACGCGCCCGGTGCCGCGGTCGAGCAGCGCGCCCGCGTACGTCACCGGGGCCGAGGCGCCGGAGGCGTTCTTGGCCGGGACCGTGACGTTGCCGGTCGAGAAGCCGAACGCGGCGCCGGAGATCCGGCAGCTGACGGGATCGACGTGGTAGGCGGCCGGCAGGCCCTCGGCGCGGAAGGTGATGTCGAACGGGCCGCTGAGCGAGACCGTGCGGGCGTTGACGTCGAGGGTCCCGGTCAGGTTGCCCGCGGCCGCGAAGGTGGTAGTGATCGTCGCGCCGCCGCCGGCCTGGACGTAGGTGGGGACCTGGACGCCGGAGGCCGGGATCGTGACCGTCCGGTTGTCGGCCGCGACCGTGCCGGTCAGCTTGCCCGGCTTGGCGGCGGTGGCGACGGCGATGTCGCGGACCGTCCCGACCGTGAAGCGCCCATCGGTGATGGCGACCGTGATCGGCGTGTCGGCCGACGCCGCCGGAACGGCCGCCAGGCCCACGATCGCCACACCGGTGACCGCCAGTGCTGCTGTGCGCATCTCTTCCCCTCGACTTCTGGTTGCTGGTGGGCGAGCGCCGCAACGGTCGACGCCGTACGGCCCTCGCGCTCGGCGCGACGCTACCAACCCGGGCCCGATCAGCCGCCGGTCGTGGACGGATGAAGCCCGTTCCGGGGTGCCCCGCTGGACGTACGGCGAGGGCTGCCGTGGCTCCCGCGCGCGCGGGAGCGGGTCCACGGGGATCGTCTAGGGTCCCCGCAATGCGCCAGGTCGCCGAAGAGGTCTTCCACCTGCCGTTGTCGCCGCGCTCCAGCGTCAACGCGTACCTGATCGGCGACGTCCTGGTCGACGCCGGGTTCTCGGTCCAGGCGGGGCGCGTGCTGGCCGCCGTCCGCGGGCGGGTCGTCACGCGCCACGTCCTGACCCACGCCCACGTCGACCACGCCGGCGGCAGCCGCAAGGTCGTCGACACGCTCGGGATCCCGGTCTTCGCCGGCGAGCGCGACCTGCCGACGATGCACAGCGGCCGGATGACGATGGAGGTCCCGGCGCCGCTGCGGCGGCTCAGCGGGGTCTACGCGAACTTCAAGCCGGTGCCGGAGGCCCAGGCGCTGGCGATCGGCGAGGAGGTCGGGCCCGGCTTCGTCGCCCTCGACACCCCCGGGCACAGCGTCGGGCACATCAGCCTCTGGCGCGAGCGCGACGGCGTGCTCGTCTGCGGCGACGTGATCAACAGCATGCACCTGGTCACGACCCGCCCCGGACTGCAGCAGCCGCCGACGGTCTTCACCCCCGATCCGGCCCGCAACCGCGAGTCGATCCGGGCGCTCGCGGCGCTCGAGCCGAACGTGGTCCTGGTCGGCCACGGGCCGCCGGTGATCAACGCCGCCGCGACCCTCCGGGCCTTCGCCGACGGCCTGCCCGCCTGACCGCGGCGGGCTGCCGTAAGGGGCAGCCCGAGGAGACCTTGACCCGCCACCAGCCGGTCAGCAGGCCGACCAGGCCCAGGCGCGGGCGCACCTGGTAGGCCTTGCAGCCCGGCTGCCCGAGGTCGGCGCTGGTCAGGCGCCGGAAGCGATGCCGGGCCGGGTCGGCCCGCATCTCCTCCAGCAGCGCCCGGTTGCGCGCGATCGTCGCGTCCTGCTCGCGCAGCGCCGCGTGGGCGGCCACCAGGTCGTCCCGGATCTGCTCGAGGCCACCGAGCGACAGCAGCCGCGGACAGTGCGCGCGACCCGGTCGGTCGAG
Source organism: Patulibacter medicamentivorans (assembly GCF_000240225.1). Classification (GTDB taxonomy): domain Bacteria; phylum Actinomycetota; class Thermoleophilia; order Solirubrobacterales; family Solirubrobacteraceae; genus Patulibacter; species Patulibacter medicamentivorans. The sequence continues at coordinate 657 of NZ_AGUD01000197.1, read as the reverse complement.
CCGGACGATCGGGCTGACGTCGTGCGGGAAGCGCTCGGCGTGGGCGATCGACAGCGACCGCTCGAGCGCGTCGATCTGGCCGCGGAGCGCCCGGCGAGCGGCGCGCTCGTCTGCCCCTGCGACGCCTGGTGGCGACGTCGGTGCGGTCCGCTGAAGCTCTCGCGTGGCGACCATCGTGCTGCCTCCCTGAGCCGATCAAGACGACCGTAGCACCGGGGGCGCTCGCGGTCGATGACCTGTGGGGTCGTCGGGCTTCGTGGTCGGGTGGTTCGATGCGGTGCCGTGGTGGGTCAGGGTGGCGGGCGTGGTCCGCGGGGGTGCGGTACGCCCTCGATCGCTCGCGGCCAAGTGGGGTTGGTGCTTCGGTCTGCGTGGTCTGGTTTGGCCGCGAATGGTGCGATCGAGGGCGCACCCCACCCCCGCTGGCTTGGCGACCGGTGCCAGGGTGCTCTCGGTCGGTTCGGCGGGTGCCGCTCGGCGGTCGGTCGTGGCTGGGTCCCCCGTCGCCGGCTCGCTGGGAGTCAGCACGTCGCGTTCGGGTCATCGCCAGGGGACGACCATCCGGCTCGGCCGTGTGGCGAAGCGGTCGCTCGTCGACCGAAACGTCACATCCACCGTCGCCCCCGCCAGCCCCCGCCACCTCACGTCACGAAACGG
>NZ_AGUD01000198.1 GCF_000240225.1 Patulibacter medicamentivorans | reverse complement strand
CGGCGGTCGCGGCCGCCGGCCGCTGGCAGCCGCGGCGGTGGGCGTTCGAGGGCCTCGGCCCGGCGGTGGCGTCGCTCGGCCGGGGTTCCGGCGGGGTGGCGTCAGCTGACCGTGGCCCGCGCGAGGTGGCGTCGATCGACCGCGCCGTCCGCGGTCGGCTGACGCCACCCGCGGCGGACGCGGCGAGCTGACGCCACTGCGACCGGCGGTCAGCCGGCGGCCGCGCCGAAGGTCATCTCGGCCGCGGCGACGTAGAGCGCGGCGGCCTGCTCGACGATCGTCTCGCGCGGGGCGCGGGTCGGGTCGTCGAGCCACCAGTTGGCGAGCACGCCGACGCCGCCGGTCAGCATCAGGCTGATCACCCGCGCGGCGTCCTCGTCGGGGTGGGCGCCGTAGAACCGCTCCGCGTGCCGGCGGCTGAGGTGCGCCCACTTCTGGAGCATCGTCTCGCGGGCGGCGGCCAGGGTCGGGTCGACGGCCGAGTCGGCGAACACGATCCGGCCCTTGCGCGGGTCGTCCTCGAAGATCCGCAGGCAGCCCTCGATCGCGGCCCGGACCTTGCTGCGGGCGTCGTCCGGGGCGGCCGCGGCGGCGCGGTAGATCTCGTCGGAGATCTCGCGGGCGATCGTGTCGTAGAGCGCGGTCAGCAGCGCCCCCCGGTTCTCGAAGCTCTCGTAGAAGTAGCGCGTGGCGAGGCCGGCGCGGGCGCTCACCGACCGGACGCCGATCGCGGCCAGCCCCTCGTCGCCGAACAGCTCGAGCGCGGCGGCCAGCAGCCGTGCCCGCCGCTCCTCGCCGCGCTCGTCCGCGGTCCGGCCGCCGTAGGTCCGGGTGGTCGACACGCGGGCCATCTTGACACGCTCGTACGCAGATGCAACCCTTCGCCTCTGCCCACGACCGTGTGCAGATCCCAGGACATGGTCGCCGCCGCGACCGCCGGCGCAGTCGCTGCGCCCGGCGTCTCGCTCGGCCCGCCGTCCCACCTTCCGGGTTGCCGCCGATCGACCGAGCGGCGGCAACCGAGACCCTCCCGAGGACTCGACATGACCAGCGACCGCTCCCTCTCCGGCAAGACGATCCTGATGTCCGGCGGCAGCCGCGGCATCGGCCTGGCGATCGCGCTGCGCGCCGCCCGCGACGGGGCCAACGTCGCGCTGCTGGCCAAGACCGACCAGCCCCACCCGAAGCTCGAGGGCACCGTCCACACCGCGGCGGCCGAGATCGAGGCGGCCGGCGGCCGAGCGCTGGCCGTCGTCGGCGACGTTCGCGACGGCGAGTCGGTCGCCGGCGCGGTCGCGAAGACGGTCGAGGCGTTCGGCGGGATCGACGTCGTGGTCAACAACGCCTCGGCGATCGACCTGCGCCCGACCGCCGAGCTGCCGCTGAAGTCGTTCGACCTGATGCAGCAGATCGAGATCCGCGGGACGTTCGCGCTGGTCCAGGCGGCGCTGCCGCACCTGAAGGCGGCGGCCAACGGCCACATCCTCACGCTCTCGCCGCCGATCGACCTGAACCCGCGCTGGTTCGGGCAGCACCTCGGCTACGCGCTCGCCAAGTACGGGATGTCGATGACCACGATCGGCTTCGCGGAGGAGCTGCGCGCCGACGGCGTCGCGGCCAACTCGCTCTGGCCGCGGACCCTGATCGCGACCGCCGCGGTCCGCAACCTGCTCGGCGGCGAGGACTCGATCGCGATGGCGCGGACGCCGGAGATCATGGCCGACGCCGCCCACGCGATCCTGACCCGCGACGCCCGCCAGGCGACCGGCAACTTCTACCTCGACGACGAGGTCCTGTGGGCGGAGGGCGTCGAGGACCTGTCGGGCTACCGCACGATCCCCGGCGACGGCCCGCTCGGCCTCGACCTGTTCCTGGACGAGCAGGAGATCGGCGACCGCCGTCCGGTGACGGTGGGCTGACCTCCGCTCGATCGGTCGGCGGACTTCGGCGCCGCGGCGGCTGACCTTCGGCAAAGGGTCGGTGGCCGGTGGCCGTGGCGGTGGACCTTCGGCGAAGGGGCGGCGGACTTCGGCGTCGGGTGGCGGCGGACCTTCGGCCGATCGGGTGGCGGACTTCGGCGTCGGGTGGCGGCTGACCTTCGGCGAAGGGTCGACGGCCGGTGGTCGTGGCGGTGATGGCTCGGCGGGGCCGGGTGGCATTGGGGCCGCTGCCGCTTGCCGGGTGTGGTGGGCGTGCTCGCGGCGTGCTCGGCGATGCTGCGTGGTGGGCAAGCCCGTCAGTGAAGGGGAGCGGGGCTGGGTGGCCGGTCGTGCCGCCGTGGCTCGGCGCCGGGAGTGGCTGGCGGAAGGGATGGCCCGCCTGGACCGGGGCGATCTGGGACGTCCGCCGCCGCCCCACGGCCCAGGTGGCGTCATTTCGCCTCGCCATCGCCAGGTGGCGTCAGTTGACCCCGCCCACCGCGGCGAACTGACGCCACCGCGACAAGCCGCAGCAAATTGGCGCCACGGCACCCCCAGCGACCACCGTCAGGCACCCGAAACCCGCTGGTCGACCTGCGACGCGCCGACTCGGGACGGCAAACCTCCCCGAACGCGCCGATCGACCCGCCCCACTACCCAGGTGGCGTCATTTCGCTCCCGCCATCGCCAGGTGGCGTCAGTTGACCCCGCCCACCGCGGCGAACCGACGCCACCGCGACAAGCCGCGACGAACTGACACCACGACACCCCGGCCACCACCGCCAGGCACCCGAACCCCGCCCCGAGCCACGAGGGCCACCCTTCCCGCCAGCCACCCCCGGCACGCCGAGCCACAACGGCACGACCGGCCACCCAGCCCCGCTCCCCTTCACTGACGGGCTCGCCCACCGCCCAGCCCCGCCGAGCGACCAGACAGCGGCCCGTCACACCGGCGAGGCGGCAGCGGCCCCAATGCCACCCGGCCCCGCCGAGCCACCACCGCCACGACCACCAGCCACCAACCCCCGACCAGACCACAGCCTCCGCCGCCGTCAGGCCACCGCGCCCCCGCCGCCCTCAGGCAGCGGCAGCGATGGCCACCGCACCGACGCGCCCCCGCCGCCCTCAGGCAGCGGCGGCGACGGCGTGCGCCTCGGCGAACGTCACGAGGCGGCCGCGCTCGCGGCACCACAGCTTCAGCCGCGTCGCCTTCATCCCGTCGAGGAACGAGAGCACCGGCACGTCGTGGAAGATCTCGTTCTCGTCGTGGGCGCGCTGGAGGTTGTAGTTCGGGATCCGCGCGCTCAGGTGGTGGACGTGGTGCAGGCCGATGTTGCCGGTGAAGAACTGCAGCGGCTGCGGGAGCTTCAGGTACGAGCTGCCCTGGAGCGCCGCGTCGGCGTAGCTCCACTTCTCGCCGCTCTCCCAGTAGACGTCCTCGAACTGGTGCTGGACGTAGAAGAGCCAGACACCCGCGCCGCCGGCCAGGAGCACCAGCGGCGCCTGCACCAGCAGGAACTGGATCGGGCCCATCAGGAGGCAGAGACCGGCGATCGCCAGCGCCAGCGCGACGTTGGTCAGGTGGACGCTGTTCTTGATCCGCGGCCGGGCGTCCTTGTTGACCAGCCGGGGCTGGATCACGAGCGCGTAGAACGGGCCGATCGTGAACATGACCCAGGGGTTGCGGAACAGCCGGTAGCCGAAGCGGCCGCCCCACGACTGGGCCAGGTACTCGTCGACGGTCAGCGTCGGGACGTCACCGCCACCGCGCCGGTCGAGGTCGCCGGCGGTGGCGTGGTGCACGGCGTGCTCGTGGCGCCAGGCGGAGAACGGGGTGTAGACGATCAGCGCCATCACCCGTCCGAGCCAGAGGTTGCCGCGCTTGGTCGGCAGGAACGACCCGTGGGCGCAGTCGTGGAAGACGATGTAGGTGCGCAGCAGGAAGCCGGCCGTCGGGATCGCCAGCGCCAGCGTCAGCAGGTACGACACGTCCAGCAGCAGGTACATGGCGGCGAAGAGGGCGACGTATGGCACGACCGACGTCGCCAGGTCGAGCAGGCTGCGGCTGACGCGCGGCTTCGCGTAAGGCGCCAGCACCGCCTTCCATGAGGCCGGGCCCGGGGCGTCAGCCTCGGAACTGACGCCGGGGGTGATCGTGGTCGTACTCATTCGGTTACCGCCAGATATTTCGGATTCGAAAGGGCGCCGCGGGCAGGGAAGCTCGCAGACCCAGGGCCATATTGTGCTCTTTGGGTGCCCTTCCTGTCGAGGGGATGAGACGGACGGCCAGGCTGGAGAGAATCGGCCTGGCGCGCCGCCGCCCGTATGGCGCGTCGCCCCGGGTCCCCCCCCGGCCCGCTCAGCGGTCGTCGCGGTGGCGGCGGACGACCCGTCGCGCGATCGCCCAGCGGTGGGTCTCCGACGGCCCGTCGTAGATCCGGAACGGCCGCACCTCGCGCAGGTAGCGGGACAGCAGCGCGTCGCCCGAGACGCCGAGCGCGCCGCAGAGCTGCAGCGATCGGTCGACCACGCGCCAGGTCGCCTCGGCGCAGAAGGTCTTGGCGATCGCGCTCGACTGGGCGCCGGAGCGGCCCTGGTCCAGCTCCCAGCAGGAGCGCACGATCAGCCCACGGGCGGCGGCGATGTCGATCTCGTTGTCGGCGATCATCGCCTGCGCCATCCCCAGCTCGGCCAGCGCCGACCCGAACAGCTCCCGCTCGGCCGCCCGCGCGACGGCGATGTCCTGGGCGCGGCGGGCGATCCCGAGCCAGCGCATGCAGTGGGTCAGACGCGCGGGCGCGAGGCGCACCTGCGCGTAGCGGAAGCCCTGGTCGAGGGCGCCGAGGATCGCATCGTCGCCGACCCGGCAGTCCTCGAACGTGACCTCGCAGTGGCCGCCGAAGAAGGTCTGGTCGAGCGTGTCGATGTGACGGCCGACCTGCATCCCGGGGTTGTCGGCGTCGACCAGGAACATCGTGGCGCCGCCGCGATCGCCGGCGCTGCCGGACGTCCGCGCCATCACGATCGCGAAGCCGGCGCCGTCGGCGCCGGTGATGAACCACTTGCGGCCGTCGATCCGCCAGCCGCCGTCGACTCGGGTGGCGGTGCTCGCCAGCGCGGCCGGGTCGGAGCCGGCGCCCGGCGCGGGCTCGGTCATCGCGAAGCACGAGCGGGTCGCGCCGGAGGCCAGCGGGGCCAGGTAGCGCTCGCGCTGCTCCGGGTTCGCGACCTCGGCGAGCAGGTGGACGTTGCCCTCGTCGGGCGCGGCGATGTTGAGCGCCAGCGGCCCCAGCAGCGAGTAGCCGGCGGCTTCGAAGACCGATGCCCGATCGCTCATGCCGAGGCCGTGGCCGCCGACGTCGACCGGGGCGTGCGGCGCGAAGACGCCGGCCGCCTTGGCGCCGTCCTGGAGCCGCGCGCGCAGGTCGTCGCCGAGGCCGCCGGCCGGTCCGGGGACGCCGCCGGTCGCCTGCTCCTCGGGGATCACGACGTCGCGCACGAACGCCTCGGTGCGCTGGGTGATCTCGGCGCTCTCGGCGCTGGGGGCGAAGTCGATCGGCATTCGTCCGGTCCTGTGGTCGTGCGGTCGTGGGAGGAGCGAGCGCGCGGAGAGCGCTCGGTACCGGACGGTACCGAGCGTTCGCGCCGGGGGCCTACGGCCGATCGGACGGTCGTTGCGCCGCGGCGCTCGATCAGGCGGCGGCCCGGAGGGCCTGGCCGGGCGCCCGCTGCTCGCGGCCGTAGGCGGCCTGGGCGATCGGCAGGTAGCGCAGCCGCCACGGCAGCAGGTCGACCCGCCGGGCCGCCGTCCGCAGCAGCTCCAGCTCCAGCTGCATCCGGCCGCTCCAGGGCAGCTCCAGCCGCTCGCGGACCGCCGTCGGCAGCGTGCCGATGCTGGCGGCCGTGACCGCCCGCGCGGTCGCCATCCGCATCGGCAGCCAGGCGAGGGCGGGAACGTGCGGCGGGGGCGGGCTCGCGGCCAGCGTCTCGAGGAAGGCATCGACCATCGGCGTCCGCTCGATCCGCTCCCGGAGCATCTCGGCGTACCAGCGGTCGAACGTCGCCAGGTCGGGCTGCATGTCGCGGTCGCGGAGGCCGAAGCGGCGGCCGACCTCGCGGAACTCGTCGTACATCCGCGCCTCCTCGGCGCGGGTCAGCGTGCGCGACGACCAGCCGCGCAGGGCGCGGTTGCCGTCGACCCCGGTCGCCAGCACCCACCAGTAGGCCTCCGGCTCGAAGGCGCTGTAGCGGCTGCCATCCTCCTTGGCGCCGCGGATCCCCCGGTGCGACGCTCGCACGCGGGCGCCGACGTCGGCGCCGTCGGCCCCGTAGATCGTCCGCAGGACCAGGCCGAACGACCCCTGCAGCCGCCCCCACGGGTCCTCGCGGAAGGTCGAGTGCTCGGCGACCCCGGCGGCGATCGTGGGGTGCGCGACCTGCAGCAGGAACGCCCGTCCGAGCAGCAGGAAGACGCGGACGTCCCCGGCGACCCGCCAGGTGACGCTGTCGGCGTTCAGGAGCGTCGTCTCGGTGGGCGTGGCGGTCGTGGCGGGCATCTCGGTCTCCTTGAGACAAGTTATCGCTAGATGTACCATCGTCCGCCTTGCCCGCCGCGTCAAGTCGAACCGACGAGCGGCGGCCCGGCTCTTCGCTCCCCGATCGCCAAGGAACCCCGTGCCCATCGAACTGACCGACGAGCAGCAGGCGTTCGTCGCCGCCATCCGCGACTTCTGCGCCCGCGAGTGCGGCACCCGGGCGCAGCGCGACGCGCTGACCAACGACGGCGCCGACCCCCACAGCGAGCAGCTCAACCGCCAGCTGGCCGAGCTCGGCTGGCTCGGCGTCGCCTTCCGCGAGGAGAACGGCGGGCTCGGCGGCAGCACCGTCGACATGTGCCTCTTCCTCGAGGAGACCCAGCGCGGGCTGGCGCCGATCAGCGGCATCGGGCCGACCTGGATCGTCGGCGCCGCGTTCGAGAAGTTCGGCACCCCGGCCCAGAGGCAGGCGGTGATCGGCGGGATCGTCGAGGGCCGCTCGCAGGCGATCGCGATGTCCGAGCCCGAGGCCGGCTCCGATGTCGGCGCGCTGGCCTGTCGCGCCGAGCGAGTCGACGGCGGCTGGCGGATCAACGGCCAGAAGACCTGGATCAGCAACGGCCCGTGGTGCCACCACATCCTGCTGGTCGCCCGCTCGGACGCCGGCGGCGCCAAGCACGAGGGCCTGACGATGTTCGACGTCGAGGTCCCGACCGACGGCGTCGAGATCCGGCCGATCCGGACGATGGGCGGCAAGGAGCAGGCCGACGTCTACTTCACCGACGCGTTCCTGCCCGACGACGCGGTGGTCGGGCAGGTCGACGGCGCCTGGACGCAGCTGATGGCCGGGCTCAACACCGAGCGCCTGATCCTGGGGGCGATGATGCTCGGCCGCGCCCAGCGGGCCTTCGACGACACGCTCGCCTACGTCAAGCAGCGCAAGCAGTTCGGCCGCCCGATCGGCAGCTTCCAGGCGCTCAAGCACCGGCTCGCCGACATGGCGCTGGAGCTGGAGTGCGCGCGGCTGCTGACCTACGACGTCGCCCAGCGGGTCGACGCCGACCCGACCGGGATGCTGGCCCGCGAGAGCTCGATGGTGAAGCTCAAGACGACCGAGCTGGCCAAGCACGTGGCGCTCGAGGGGATGCAGATGATGGGCGGCTACGGCTACGCGACCGAGTACGACATGGAGCGCCACGTCCGCGACACGGTCGTCTCGACGATCTACGGCGGGACCAGCGAGATCCAGCGCGACATCATCGGCAAGACCCTCGGCCTCTGATCGGGGAGCATTCGGCCATGAGCACCCCTGTGATCCCGCCGCCCTCCGAGGCGCCCGCGCTCGTGCCGCCCCGCGGCGGGGTCGCCTGGCGCTACGGGTCCGACCTGCGGATGGCCGGGGCGGCGGTCTACGTGCTGCTGCTTCAGGTCTCCCATCCGACCGTCGGCGCCGGGGTCCACGAGCACTCCGCCTTCGAGCTCGACCCCTGGGGCCGGCTGCACCGGACGCTCGACTTCGTCTCGACGATGGTCTACGGCGGTCCCGAGGCGGCGGCCGAGATGGGCACCCGGGTGCGCGCGATGCACCGCGCGATCCGCGGCGTCGACGAGCAGGGGCGCCCGTACCACGCGCTCGAGCCGGACGCCTACGCCTGGGTCCAGCTGACGCTCGCCGAGGGGATGATCGAGGGCCACCGCGTGCTCGGCCGGCGGCTGAGCGCGGACCAGCAGGACGAGCTGTGGCAGGAGTGGCGCAAGGTCGGCCGGCTGCTCGGGGTGCGCGACCGCGACCTGCCGGACACGTGGTCCCGCGCCCGGGTGCTGCGCGACCGCATGATCGCCGAGCGGTTGGAGCACACGCCGGCGGTCGACCAGGTGCTGACGCTGGTGATCGCCCCGCCAGCCCCGCCGCTGCCCGGACTGCCGACGTGGCTGTGGCGGATCGTCCGCGCCCCGACCGCCCGGATCGGGCTGATCGTCACCGGCGGCCTGCTGGGGCCCGAGCTGCGCGAGCGGTTCGGGATCTCCTGGGGCCGCCGCCGGCAGCTGCTGTTCCGGCTCTTCGCCGCCCTCTCGCGGCTGGCGACGCCGGTCTTCTGGCTGCTGCCACCGCTGCGGATCTTCGGCCCCTGGTACCTGCGGATCCGGCGCCGGCTGACGCGCCGGCCAGCGGTCGAGCGGGTGGCGGTCGACCTGCCCGCGCCGCCCGCGCCGCCGTCCGCGCCGCCCGCGCCGCCGTCCGGCGCTTCGCCGCCGGCCACGTGATCGCGCTCGCGCCCGGTCCGTCCGGCCGACCGCGATGACGCGCGCCCGGCCTGCGAGGCTGACGCCGAGGCGACCGCGGCAGCGGCCGCCCTACCGCGGGTAGGTTCGCCCTCGGGCGAACCGTGACTGTGTGACTCTGGGACTGCTAGGGTCACAACGTCCCATGTCGGTCGGGAGCCTTCAGACGGGAGCGGTGGGACCCGTGCGCGCACGGCCCGCCGTCCTGCGTCCAACCACGACCGGCCTCGATTCCGTGGCCCCGTCCGACCAGTCGGAGAGTGTCCTCGCGTGAGCATGGTCCCGGTCACCGGCGGACCGTTGACCGCGCTGCCGGGAACGGTCGGCGCGATGGGCGTCCTGCTCCTGCGCACGACCCGCGCGATCGTCCGCACGCCCCTCGCCTTCGGGCCGGAGCTGGTCTCGCAGATCGCGTTCGCGATGCGGGTCGGGTGGATGCCGCTGGTGCTGGCGGCGGTCGCGATGTCGTACGGGCCAGCCGGCATCCAGGCCGCCGGCTTCCTCAACCTGGTCGGCGCGATCGACCGGATGGGCGGGCTCTTCTCGATCACCGTGATCCGCGAGTTCGCGCCGCTGGTCTGCGCGATCGTGATGGCCGGCGTCGCCGGGACCGCGATGTGCGCCGACCTCGGGGCGCGCAAGATCCGCGAGGAGCTCGACGCGCTTTCCGTGCTCGGCGTCGACCCGGTCACCAACCTGGTCGTCCCGCGGTTCCTGGCGCTGATCGTCGTGACGATGATCTTCAACGTCTACGCGCTGATCTTCGGGACGCTGGCCGGGCTGCTGGTGGCGGTGGTGAACGGCTCGTCGGCGGGCGTCTTCTTCCACTCCTACTTCGACAACGCGGCCACGCTCGAGGTGCTCGCGTCGTTCGTCAAGACGGCGATCTTCGGCGGGATCATCGCGATCGTCTGCTGCTACAAGGGCCTGACCGCGGAGGGTGGCGCGGCCGGCGTCGGGCGCGCCGTCAACCAGGCCGTGGTGCTGACCTTCCTGGCGATCGGCCTCGTCGACTACGCCTTCACCCAGGCGCTGCTGGCCCTCAGCCCGGAGCTCTCGGCGACCCGCTGATGACGACGGTCCGCGACGGCTTGGAGCGGTTGGGGGAGATCCTCGACTTCGCGTGGAAGGTGATCTCACGGGTCCTCAGCGGCCGCGTGCTGGCCTTCGCCGGCGAGTCGATCCGGCAGGCCGGGATCCTGATCTCCGGCTCGGTCGGCGTGATCATCCTGCTGGTCTTCGCGCTCGGCCTGCAGTGCGGGATCCAGGGCGCCTACGGGACGCAGTCGATCGGCGCCCCGTCGATCGCCGGCGCCTTCACCGCGGTCTGCAACCTGCGCGAGGTCACCCCCTACGCCTTCGGCTACATGATGGCGGCGAAGGTCGGGACCGGGATCGTCGCCGAGCTCGGCGCGATGCGGATCTCGGACGAGATCGACGCGCTCGAGGTGATGGGCTTCGACGCCATCACCTACCTGGGCGCGACCCGCCTGCTCGGGTACATGATCGTCCTGCCGTTCGTCTTCATCGTCGCGATCGGGGTCGGCTTCCTGGGCTCCTACGTCGCCGTCGTCTGGCAGTTCGGCCGCGTCTCCTCGGCCGCCTACCTGGAGATCTTCTGGGTCTTCCAGACGCCGCTCGACATGGTCTTCTCGCTGGTCAAGGGGATGAGCATGTCCGCGTTCGTGATCCTGGTCGGCTGCTACTTCGGCTACAACGCCAGCGGCGGGCCGGTCGGGGTCGGGACGGCGACGGCGCGCTCGATGGCGGTCAACATCGTCGGGATCCACGCGATCGGCCTGCTCAGCACCCAGCTCTTCTGGGGCAGCGATCCGCGGTCGCCGGTGGGCGGATGAGGCTCCCGACCCGGCTCGTCCTGCCGCTGTTCGTGGTGCTCGCCGCGATCGCGGTCGTGGTGATCGTCGGCGGCGGCTCCCGCGACTACCGGGTCTCGCTGCGGCTGGCGGACGCCGGGCAGGTGATCCCCGGCAACGACGTGACGGTCGCCGGCCAGCGGATCGGGACCGTCACCGACGTCGGGCTGGCCGCCGATCGCCAGGCCCGGATCCAGCTGCGGATCACCGACGAGCACTGGCAGCCGCTGCACCGCGGGACGCGCGCGACGATCACCCCCGGCGGGCTCGCCGGCCAGTCGAACCGCGTGATCGCGCTCGAGCCCGGCCCGCGCAGCGCCCCGCGGATCGCCGACGGCGGCGCGCTCGACCCCGCCGACGTGCGCGGGATCGTCGACCTCGACCACGTGCTGACCGCGCTCGACGCGCGCACCCGCGGCCGGCTCGCGCGGCTGCTGCGCCGCGCCGACGCCAACCTGGCGGGGACGGGGCCCGACGGGTCGCGGACCCTGGACGCCGCCGGGCCGGCGGTCACCGCCGCCGGCGACCTGCTCCAGGACGTCTCCGGCCAGGAGCCCGCGCTCGACCGCCTGCTGCGCAGCGCCGACGCGCTGACCGGCACGATCGCCGCCCACGAGGGCGACCTGCGCCAGGGCCTGCGCTCGACCCGCGAGGTGATCGGGACGGTCGCCGCCCACCGCGCCGACCTGACCCGGACCCTCGAGCGCTCGCCGGCGCTGGTGCGCGACGCGACCCTGACGCTGCGCCGGGCGCGGCCGACGCTGACCCGCCTGGAGCCGACGATCGACGCGGCGGCGCCGCTGGTCGAGCCGATCACCACGCTCGCGCGACGGCTCGACGGCTCCGGTCCGCGGCTGCTGTCGGCGCTCGGCGACGGCTCGGACCTGGTGCGGCTGGCGGACCCGCTGCTCGACCGGCTGCCGACGGTGCTGCCCGAGATCCGGACCGGCCTCGACGACGTCCGCACCACGCTGCGGCCGCTGCTGCCGGTGATGAACCAGATCCGGCCGTACGTCCCCGACGTGCTCGGGGGCTTCACCTCCGGCTTCGCCGGGACCGCCGGCGGCTACTACGACGCCAACGGCAACTACGGCCGCGCGAGCGTCAACCTCGGCGGCGGCCTCCTCGACGGGTTCCTGCCGAACCTGCTGCCGAACCTGCTCGGGCAGAAGGGCATCCGGACCGGCCTCGTCAACCGCTGCCCGGGCGCGGCCGCGCCGCCGGCGGCCGACGGCTCGAACCCCTGGGTCCCGGCCGGCGTCCACTGCGATCGCGGGGACGACGAGCGATGAGGGTCCGGCTGCTCGCGGCGATCGTGCTGCCGCTGGTCGCGGTCGTGGTCGCCGTGCTCGCGCTGCGCGGCGGCGACGGGGATTCCGCGGTCCGGGTCGACGTCGTCTTCGACAGCGCGCGCGGGATCCAGGAGGGCTCGCTGGTCAAGGTCGCCGGCGCGCGCGTCGGGCGGGTCGTGAAGATCGCGCTGACGCCCGCCAACCAGGCCCGCGTGTCGCTGGAGCTGCAGCGCGACCTGGGGCCGTTCCGCGCCGACGCCAGCTGCGCGATCCGCCCCGAGGGGCTGATCGCCGAGAGCTTCGTCGGCTGCGAGCCGGGCAGCCGCAGGGCCCCGGTGCTGCGCGGGCGAGGCGGCGGCACCCCCACGATCCCCGTCGGCCAGACCGGCCGACCGGTCAACCTGGCCGACCTCCTGAACCTGTGGTCGCTGCCGACCGGCGAGCGGACGCGGGTCCTGATCAGCCAGCTCGGGCTCGGGCTCTCGGGCAAGGGCCACGACCTCAACGAGATCCTCGGGCGGACCAACCCGGGCCTGCAGCAGGCGCGGCGGCTGCTGGCGGTCGTCGACCGCCAGCGGTTCCGCCTGCGGCAGACGGTCGAGCGGACCTCGCGGGTCGCGGCGCTGCTGGCCGACCGCCGCGGGTCGCTGCACCGGATGGCGGTCAGCGGCCAGTCGCTCGGACGGCGCGTGGCCCGCCACCGCAGCGAGCTGGCGGACGCGGTCCGGCGGCTGCCGGCGCTGCTCGACCAGGCCGATCCGGCGCTGCGCGAGCTCGACGCCCTCAGCGAGCAGGCCGGACCGCTGCTGCAGGCGGCCGATCGCTCCGCGCCGGGCATCGCCCGCCTCAGCCGCAGCGTCGGTCCGGTCGTGCGGCGGGCCGACCAGACCCTCGGCCAGCTGCGGGTGCCGCTGCGCCGGACGCGCCGGGCGTCCGCCGACCTGGCCACCCTGCTGCCGCGCGTCGATCGCGACCTGACCGACTTCGCCCCGACCCTCGGCGCCACCGACCGGACGCTCGGCGCGCTCCGCGACAGCGGCTTCTTCGAGGGCCTCTGGGGCTTCCTCTACTACGCCGCCGCGGCGATCTCGCGCTTCGACTCGACCAGCCACGTGATCGCGGGCAACATCCTGATCACCCGCTGCATGCTCTACGCGCAGACGCGGGATCCGGACTGCTCGGGCTGGCTGAAGGACGATCCGGCGGCGCGGCCGACGGCCCTGCGCAGCACGCCGCCGGCGATCTCGGGGGGCCGGCGATGAAGCGCCAGGCCCCGCGCGACCTGATCGACCGGATCGAGCACCGCCAGCTGTGGTTCGGCGCGGCGCTGGTGGCGATCGGGCTGGTCGTGTTCGCGATCTCGTGGGGCGCCAGTCGCGGCCTGCCGTGGAAGTCCTACGAGCGCGTCTCGGTGCTGGTGCCCGACGCCGCGTCGCTGGTCAAGGGCGACGACGTCCGGATCGGCGGAGCGCGGGTCGGACGGCTCGACGCGATCAGCGCCCACCCGCTGCCGGACGGGCGGATCGTCGCCCAGCTGGACCTGCAGCTGGAGCCGGGCCAGAAGCCGCTGCCGGTCGACAGCACGGTCTCGGTGCCGCCGGTCAACGTCTTCGGCAACAAGTACGTCGACCTGGTCCGGGGCCGCTCGCGGACGACGGTCGCGTCCGGCCGCACGCTGGCCCTGCGCCAGGCGCGCAGCGTCGTCGAGCTGTCCGACGTCCTGGCCGACGCCGACGCGACCTTCGCCCGCCGCTTCCGGACGATCCTCGACGAGGCCGGCACCGCGTTCGCCGGCCGCGGCCGCGACGTCGCCGAGGCGGTCGACGCGGCCCGGAACCTGCTGCCGCGCTTCGAGCGCTTCGCCGCGCTGCTTGCCGACCCTGCCAACCGGCTCGAGCCGCTGCTCGGGCACCTCGACGACACGGTCGCGGTGATCGACGGCCTGCGCCCGCTGCTGCCGGCGCTGATCGACGACGCCACGACCGTCCTCAGCGCGCTCGAGCAGTCCGGTCCCGCGCTCGAGCGGACGCTGGTCGACGCCCCCGCGACGGAGGCGGCGGCGACGTCGGCGCTGCGGGCGGCGCGCCCGGTGCTTGCCGACCTGCGTGTCCTGGCGACCCGGATCCAACCGGCGGCCGAGCGGCTGCCGCGGACCGTCGCCGCGGCCGAGCGGCTGCTCGGCGAGACCCGCCGGACCCTCGCCCCGGCCACCGGCCTGGTCGCCGACGCCCGCGGGGGCGGCCGGATCCTGACGACCCTGGCCGGTCTGCGGCCGTCGCTGGAGGCGGTGATGGGCGACGTCGAGCGCGTCAACCAGCCGCTGCGCCAGACCGTCGACGCGCTCGGCGACGCCCAGGTCAACTGCAACACCGGCGGGCTGCTGGGGCGCAACCTGACCAGCGTGGTGTCCGCCGGCGACCGCGCGGGCAGCTGGCTCGGCGGGATCTTCCTGATCGACCTGCGGCAGCTGCTGCCGGCCGCGACCCAGTCCGACGACCTGCACGTCGACCCCTACCCGCGCCAGGACGCCGAGGCCTGCGTCGCCGGCAACCAGCGCTACGCCCCCGGTCGCAGGGTCGGCCCGGCGAGCGCCGACCGCACGTTCGTCCCGACGTCGCCGCCGCCCGGGGTCCTCGACCGCGCCCGCCGCGCCGGGCTGCTGGACCGCTTCGAGGGGAGCGGGCGATGAGCGGGCCGCTGCGCCGCCGTCGCGCCCGCCGCCCGGCCCACTCCGCCGCCGTCGGCTCGCGCTACCTGGTGATCGGGATCGTCGGCAGCGTCCTGCTGCTGGCGCTCGCCGCGCTGATCGTCAGCGGCCAGGGCCTGCCGGGCGGCGGCGGACGTCAGCTGTACGGGGTCTTCAACGGCACGATGGGGCTGCGGGCCGGCTCGCCGGTGCGCGTCGCCGGCGTCCAGATCGGCAAGGTCGCCGACATCGGCAACGGCCCCGGGGCGACCGCCGAGGTGACGCTCGACCTGCGCGCCGACGCGCCGCCGCTGCGCGCGGGCACGCGGCTGAGGATCCGCCCGCGGGTCTTCCTCGAGGGCGGCTACATCGTCGAGGTCGAGCCCGGTCCGCCCGGCCGGCCGCTGCTGGGCGACGGCGCGACGGTCCCGCTGCGCGACACCTCGCTGGCGGTCTCGCTGCCGTCGGTGGTCGGCGTCCTCGACCGCGACGCGCGCGGCCGGATCACCACCAGCGTCAGCGAGCTGGACGCCGCGCTCGCCCGCAGCGGCAGCGCAGCGCCGCTGCTGCGAGCGCTGCCGCCGACGCTGCGCGACGCGACCAAGCTGGCGGTCGCCGCCCGCGGCACCCGCCCCGGCGAGCTGGGGGACCTGCTGCGCAACGCCGATCGCGCGACCGCGGCGCTGGCGGCC
>NZ_AGUD01000199.1 GCF_000240225.1 Patulibacter medicamentivorans | reverse complement strand
AGGGCGCGCCCTGGGTCCGCCGGAGCGGGGCCGGCGGCACGCCGGACGAGGCGGCGCTGCTGCGGGTCGGCGAGCTGCTGCTGCGCCACCCGCGCGCGGTCGTCGTCGCCGGCCGTCACGAGCACGATCCGCAGCTGGGACCGGCGCTTGCGGCCCTCTGCGAGCTGCTGGCGCTGCCGCTGCTGGCCGACCCGCTGTCCGGCGCCCGCCGCGGCCGGGCGGCGATCGCCCGCTACGACGCCGTGCTGCGGCTGGCCGACGGCGTCGTCCCGCAGCCAGACCTGGTCGTCCGCTTCGGCGACCTGCCGACGAGCAAGCCGCTGCGACGCTGGCTGGCCGAGCTGCCGGTCGACGTCCCGCAGGTCCACGTCCGCGACGACGCCAGCTGGCAGGACCCCGACGGGGCGCTCAGCGACGTCGTGGTCGCGGCCCCGCGGATGCTGCTCGAGGCGCTCGCCCCGCGGCTGGCCCACGGCGGCCCCGACCCCGACTGGCTGGCGTCGTGGCAGGCGCTCGACGTCGCCGCCGTCGCCGCCCAGGATCGGCTGCTGGACGCCGGCAGCGAGGCGACCGAGCCGTGGCTGGCCCGCGAGCTGACGGCGCTGCTGCCGCCGAGCTCGACGCTGCTGGTGGCGGCGTCGATGCCGATCCGCGACGTCGAGGCGTTCATGGCCCCGCGCGAGCAGGTGCGGATCCTCGCCAACCGCGGCGCCAACGGGATCGACGGCACGATCGCGACCGCCTGGGGCCTGAGCCTGGCCCGCGATCCCGGTGACGGGCCGGTGGTCGTGCTGCTCGGCGACGTCGCGCTCCAGCACGACGTCGGCTCGCTGCTCGCGGCGGGCCGGGCCGGCGTCGACCTGACCGTGGTCGTGGTCGACAACGACGGCGGCGGGATCTTCCACTTCCTGCCGATCGCCGAGGGCCGGGCGCCCGAGATCGAGCGCCACGTGATGACCCCGACCGGGCTCGACGTCGCCGCGATCGTGGCCGCGGCCGGCGGCACGCTGCACGCGGTCGGCGACCGCGCCGACCTGCTGCCGGCGGTCCGCGCCGCCGTCACCGAGCCGGGCCTCTCGGTCCTCCACCTGCGGACCGACCGGACCGCCAACCGCGAGCTGCACCGGCAGCTGGAGCAGGCGGTCCGCGACGCGCTCGCCGGCTAGCCCGAGCGCGGCTCCAGCAGCGGCAGCGACGCCAGCTCGATCTCGCGGCTGACGGCGGCGATCTCGTCCGGGAGCGCCGCCAGCTGGACGCCCTTCGAGAACCCCATCGGCCCGTCGAGCGGCCGGAAGACGTCGTCGAAGTGGCTCGGGACGACGATCCGCGGCCGCAGCCGGCCGAGGATCCGCGGCCAGTAGTCGCGGGTCACGCTGCGCCCGGCGATCCCGGCCAGGAAGAGGCAGCGGCCGGCGCTGCAGCTCCTCGCGAGTCTGGTGATCGTCGCGGTCGCGGTCGCCGGACGCGGCGAGCCCGCGGACCGCGCCGGCGAGCTGGCGGGCGATCGACGGCATCGTCGCGAGTCTCGTCGCGCCCGCCCCGGCGCCCGCGGGCGCGACGTCAGGCCTGCGGGCGCTGCGCGACCCGCTCGACCCAGGCCGCCAGCCGCGGGTGGCTGGCGGCGTCGAACCCGCCGTGCTGGTGGAGCACCCGGTGGAAGGGGTCGGCGTCGCCGGCCGGCGGCCCCTCGAGGCCGTAGCGCAGGAACGGGTAGGCGGTCACGTCGCAGATCCCGAAGCTCGCGCCGCAGAGGTGGTCCTGGCCGTCGAGCCGCTCCTCGAACCGCCGCAGCCAGCCCCGCAGCCGCTCGCCGTCGTCGACGACCGCGCGGCGCTCGGCGTCCGTCAGCCGCCCCTCGTCGAACGCGACCGGGCCCAGCAGCGCCGCGATCCGGTTCGGCGGCCCCTTCCAGACCTCGTTGAAGCGGTGGCAGAAGACGTCCGCGAGCGCCGCCTCGCCCGGATCGGCCGGCCACAGCGAGGGCTCGGGCCAGCGCTCCTCGATCCAGGCCAGGATCCGCGGCGAGTCGACGATCACCCGGCCGCCGTCCGGATCGACCGCGACCGGCACCAGGTCCTGGCCGCTGGCCTCGCGGACCTCGCGGCGGTCGTCCGGATCGACGTCGACCCATTCGACCGCCAGCCCCTTGTGCCCGGCCGCCAACGCGACCCGCTCGACGTTCGTGGAGAACGGGATCCGGTAGACGCGAAGGTCGGCCATGGCCAGGATCGTACGGGGCGCGAGCCGGCTCGCCCCGGGTCCCGCGCCGCCTAGGTGGTCGAGACCGCCGCCGCCCCGACCCGCTCGGCGACGGGCGCCGTTCCGACCGTCCGCCGCCGCCCGGCGCCGAGGCCGGACAGCAGCAGCGGCACCAGCAGCACGAGCAGCACCAGCAGGGGGACCGTCCAGCCGCCGGAGGCGTCGTGCAGCGCCCCCAGCGCGAACGGCCCGGTCGCGGCGAGCAGGTAGCCGACGGTCTGGGCCATCCCCGACAGCGCGGCGGCGTGCTCGGGGTCCGGCGAGCGCAGCACGATCATCGTCAGCGCCAGGCTGATCCCGGCGCCCTGGGCGAAGCCGATCAGCGCCATCCAGAGCGGCCCGGCAGCGGTCGGCGCCGCCAGCAGGCCGACCGTGCCGAGAGCGTAGAGGGCGATCGTCGTGACCACGAGCCGGCGCTGGTCGAGCGCCCGGCCGGCGAGGATCGGCATCACCAGCGAGCTGAGGGTGCCGACGATCGTGGCCAGCGCGAGCATCAGCCCCGCCCGCGACTCGGAGAACCCGTGGTCGGCGAAGATCGTCGGCAGCCAGGCGGCCGCGGCATAGAACTGCAGCGACTGGAGGCCCATGAAGAGGGTCACCTGCCAGGCGACCGGGTCGCGCCAGAGCGAGATCGCCGCCCTCGAGCGGGCCGCGCGAACGTCGGCGGCCGCGGCCCTGCGGCCGCCGCCCTGACGACGTCGCAGCAGCAGCCAGCCGCCGGCGGCCAGCACCGCCGGCACCGCCAGTAGCGCCCACAGCGCCAGCGTCGTCCGCCAGCCGCTGCCGATCCCGTCCTGGAGCGGCACGGTGATCGCGGCCGCCAGGGCGCCGCCGGCGCTGAGCGCCATCGCGTAGACGCCCATCGCCATCCCAGTCGCGTGGCCGAGGTCGCGCTTGATCATGCTCGGCAGCAGGACGTTGGCGACGGCGATCGCGCCGCCGATCAGGACCGTGCCGGCGAACAGCACCGCCAGGCTCGAGGACAGCCGCACGAGGATCCCGGCCAGCAGCAGCAGCATCGCGGCGACGACGACCGCCTCGGGCCCCAGCCGCCGCGAGAGCCGCGGCGCGAGCGGCGCCAGCGCGCCGAAGCAGAGCACCGGCAGCGTCGTCAGCAGGCCGGCGGTGGCGCCCGACATCCCGGTCTGCTCGCGGATGCCGTCCAGCAGCGGCGAGACCGCCACGATCGCCGGACGCAGGTTGACGGTGATCAGGACGATGCCGACCAGCAGCAGCGTGGTGCGCGCGCGGGTCATGCCGGATCCGCGGCGGCGCCGCTCTCGTACTGCTCGCGCGCCGCGCGCAGCAGCCGCTCGACCGCGCGCTCGGCCGCGCCGGGCGAGCGGCGCCTGATCGCCGACACCAGGTCGCTGTGGGCCCGGGACAGGAGGCCGTCCTCGACGCCCGCCCGCTCGACCGCGCCGATCGTGGCGATCATCGTCTCCGTCAGGTGGTCGTAGAGTTCGACCAGCAGCGCGTTGTGGGTGGCGGCGACGACCGCCTGGTGCAGGCGCACGTCGGCGGTCACGAAGGCCGTCAGGTCGCCGCCGCGACGGGCGACGGACCGCTCCTCGAGGGCTCGGTCGATCGCCGCCATGTCGTCGTCGTCGCGGCGCAGCGCGGCCAGCCGCGCGGCGTCGCGCTCGAGGCTGCCACGGACCTCGAACGCCTCGAGCACGCTGGTGCGGGCCACGCAGCGCTGGAGGGCGGCGTTGAGGTCGCTGGTCGCCCGGACGTAGGTGCCGTCGCCCTGGCGCGCTTCCAGCAGGCCCGCGTGGACGAGCGCGCGGACCGCCTCGCGGACGGTGTTGCGGCCGACGCCGAGCTCGCGCACGAGCTCCGGCTCGGGCGGGATCCGCCAGCCGACCGGCCATTCGCCGGAGCCGATCAGCCCCTCGAGCTGCTCGATCACCTGCGCGGTGAGACTGGGACGGGGGGCGGACTGCAGCGGCACGGCGGGCTCCGGGAATCGGCCGGACGAAACGATGGGATCATCCTAACATCCCATGTTTGAATCGCCGACCGCAGACGCGTCCGGGCTGATAGACGTCTTCCATGCCCCGCCCGATCCCGCGAGACGAAGCCTGGGCCCTGCTCCAGGAGTGGGTCTCCTCCCCCTCGCTCCGCCGCCACTGCCTGACGGTCGAGGCCGCGATGGCCGCCTACGCCGAGCGCACGCCCGATGCCGACGTCGAGCTGTGGCGCGTCACCGGACTGCTCCACGACGCCGACTACGAGCGCCATCCCGACCCGGCGACCGGCCACCCGCGGATGATCATGGCCGAGCTCGAGCGCCGCGGCGCGCCGCCCGAGATGGTCCGGGCGATCGCCTCTCACGCGGACTACCTGGACGTGTCGCGCGACAGCCCGATGGAGCGGACGCTCTTCGCCGTCGACGAGCTGTGCGGCTTCGTCGTCGCCTGCGCGATGGTCCGGCCGCAGGGCATTCACGGCCTGACCCCGAAGTCGGTCCGCAAGAAGCTCAAGACGCCGTCGTTCGCCGCCGCCGTCGACCGCGAGGCGGTCATGAGCGGCGCCGAGCTGCTCGGTCGCGACTTCGCGGAGCACGTCGCCTTCGTGATCGCCGCCCTCGAGCCGCTCGCCACCGCCCTCGACCTGGACGGCACCGGAGGTTCTGTCGAATGACGGAGCCCGTTCTGCACTGTTTCGGCATAACTATCGGTTGATTCGCGCCACTTCTATCTGAACTTCGACAAAAAGCCTTGACGTGGGGCGCTCGGCGGGGCAGGATCGCGTTCGTGGGAGGAGATCGCACACCGCGCGCCGGCCGCGGCTCGCCTCAGCGCGTGATCGATGCGCTGCGGCAGTCGCCCGAGATCACCCGAGCCGACGTCGCCGACCGCACGGGGCTCTCGCGGGCCACCGTCTCGGCGCTCGTCCGCGACCTGGAGCGGGACGGCCTGGTCGAGGTCGTGGCCGGCACGGCCAACGGCACCCGCACCGGCCGCCGTCCCGAGGTCCTGCGGCTGACCCGCCGCGCGGGCGCCGTGCTCGGGGTCGACTTCGGGCACGAGCACGTCCGCGTCGCCGTCGGCGACCTGGCCGGCCGCACGCTCAGCACCCACCAGGAGCCGGTCGACGTCGACCACGGGATGGACGCCGCGCTGGCCGCCGCGCGCCGGCTCGCCGACCGCGCGATCGCCGAGAGCGGCATCCGCCCGACCGACGTGATCGCCTGCGGGGCCGGCGTCCCCGGCCCCGTCGACCGCCTCAGCGGCCGGATCGGGTCGACGATGATGCTCCCCGGCTGGAGCGGGACGACCCTGGCGGTCGCGCTCGAGGCCCAGCTCGGCGTCCCGGTGGTCGTCGACAACGACGCCAACCTCGGAGCGCTCGGCGAGCAGACCGCCGGCGCCGCCGTCGGGATCGACGACGTGATCTACGTCAAGGTCTCCTCCGGCGTCGGCGCCGGGCTGATCAGCGGCGGCAACGTCCTCCACGGCGGCACCGGGATCGCCGGCGAGATCGGCCACGTCGCGGTCGTGCCCAACGGCGTGCCCTGCCGCTGCGGCGGCCGCGGCTGCCTGGAGACCGTCGCCTCGGCCCCGGCCGTCCGCCGCCAGCTGCACGCGACCGCCGGCGACGAGATCCCGGCCGACGACCTGGTCGCCGCCCTGGCGACCGGCGACCCGCGCGTCGCGCGGCTGCTGGCCGACGCCGGCCGGGCGCTCGGCCGCGTGCTCGCGAGCGCCTGCCACCTGCTCGACCCGTCGGCGATCGTCCTCGGCGGCGATCCCGCGTTCGCGACCGACCCGGTGCTCGCCGGCGTCCGCGAGGAGCTCGACCGCCACCGGCTCCCCGGGTCCGGCTCCGGCGTCCAGCTCGTCCCGGCGCGGCTCGGCGACCTCGGCCAGGTCGTCGGCGCCCTGCGCCTGGCGGCGGCCCTCCCGGACCGCCGCATCCCGATCGTTCCCCACGACCAACAACCAGTACCTCCAGGGGGAGGAGCAACGTGATCACATCCACCAACGTGCGCACCGCGCTGTTGCTCGGTGCGCTGCTGCCCGCGGCGGGCCTCGGTCTCGCCGCCTGCGGCAGCGACGACTCGGGCGGCTCCAGCGGCTCCAGCAACTCCACGAGCAGCTCCAGCGGCGGGGGCGGCGGCAAGAAGATCGCCCTGCTGCTGCCGGAGTCCAAGACCGCCCGCTACGAGGCGCTCGACCGGCCGCTGTTCACCGCGGCGCTCAAGGCCGAGTGCCCCGACTGCCAGCTGATCTACTCCAACGCCGACCAGGACACCACCAAGCAGCAGAGCCAGGCCGAGTCGGCGATCACCAACGGCGCCAACGTCCTGGTCCTCGACCCGGTCGACGCCGAGGCCGCAGGGGCGATCGTCACCCGCGCCAAGCAGTCGAAGATCCCGGTCGTCTCCTACGACCGGCTGATCAGCAAGGCCGACGTCGACTACTACATCTCGTTCGACAACGAGGAGGTCGGCAAGCTCCAGGGGCAGTCGCTGCTGAAGGGCCTCGGCAGCCCGAGCGGCAAGTCGATCGTGATGATCAACGGCGCGCCGACGGACTCCAACGCCGCGCTCTTCAAGAAGGGCGCCCACTCGGTGCTCGACTCCTCCGGCGTCAAGATCGCCAAGGAGTACGACACGCCCGACTGGTCGCCGGACAAGGCCCAGTCGGAGATGGAGCAGGCGATCACGGCGATCGGGAAGGACAAGATCGACGGGGTCTACGCGGCCAACGACGGCACCGGCGGCGGCGCCATCGCGGCGATGAAGGGCGCCGGCATCGACCCGACCAAGGTCCCGGTGACCGGTCAGGACGCCGAGCTGGCCGGGATCCAGCGGATCCTGATCGGCGAGCAGTACATGACGGTCTACAAGGCCGTCAAGCCGGAGGCCGAGGCGGCCGCGAAGCTCGCCTTCGCGCTGGCGACCGGCAAGCCGGCCCCGGCCGGCCTGATCACCGGCAAGGTCAACAACGGCAGCAAGGACGTCGACTCCGTGCTGCTGAAGCCGGTGGCGGTCACGAAGGACAACGTCAAGGACACCGTCGTCGCCGACGGCGTCTACAAGACGAGCGCGATCTGCGCTGGCAAGTACGCAGCGGCGTGCAAGGCAGCGGGGATCGGCTGAGCCATGGCCACCGAGACGCAGGCCGGCGCCCCCGTGGCGCCGGCCGGCGCCGGGCCGCTGCTGCGCCTGCGTGGCGTGGCCAAGCGATTCGGCGCCGTCCAGGCGCTCTCCGACGTCGACCTCGACGTCCGGGCCGGCGAGGTCGTCGCCCTGGTCGGCGACAACGGCGCCGGCAAGTCGACGCTGATCAAGACGATCTCCGGGGCCGGCCCGGCCGACCAGGGCACCTTCGAGTTCGACGGCGGCACGGTCCGGATCAACTCGCCCGCCGACTCCGCGCGGCTCGGGATCGCCGTCGTCTACCAGGACCTGGCGCTCTGCGACAACCTCGACGTCGTCGCCAACCTCCACCTCGGCCGCGAGCCGCGGCGGGGACCGGTGCTCGACGAGATCGCGATGGAGCGCGAGGCGCGCTCGCTGCTGGACTCGCTGGCGGTGCGGACCCTGAAGTCCGTGCGGGCCGAGGTCGGGCAGCTCTCCGGCGGCCAGCGGCAGACGGTCGCGATCGCCCGCGCGATGCTGGGCGAGCCGAAGCTGGTGATCCTCGACGAGCCGACCGCCGCGCTCGGCGTGGCCCAGACCGAGCAGGTGCTGGCGCTCGTCGCCCGCCTGCGCGAGCGCGGGATGGGCGTGATCCTGATCTCCCACAACCTCGCGGACGTCTTCCAGGTCGCCGACCGGATCGAGGTCCTGCGACTCGGCCGCAACGGCGGGCGCTTCGCCGCCACCGGCGACCAGCGTCAGAACGTCGTCGCCGCCATCACCGGCGCCGACAGCGACATCGCGCCGGCCACCCCGGCCGCCGACACCGGAGGGACGACGTGAGCACCACCAGCCCCACCCCCGCTCCCGAGGTCGATCCGACCGCGTCCGCCGTGGCCCTCGACCGCGACGGCGACGACGCCAGCGGCGTGCAGGCCCTGCTCCGGACCGCCGCCAACGCCGCATCGCTGCGCGCGATCGTGGTCCTGGCGATCATCTGGGTGATCTTCACGGTCGCCAACGACCGCTTCCTGACCGCCGGCAACCTCACCAACCTGACCCTCCAGGTCGCCGCCACGGGCACGATCTCGGTCGGCGTCGTGCTGGTCCTGCTGCTGGGCGAGATCGACCTCTCGGTCGGCGCCGTCAGCGGCCTCGCCGGCGCGATCATGGGCGTCCTCTCCGTCCAGCACGGCTGGAACGGCTGGCTGGCGATCGCCGTCGCGCTCGCCGCCGGCGCCGGGATCGGCCTGCTGCAGGGCTCGATCGTGACCTGGCTGGGGATCCCGTCGTTCGTGATCACCCTCGCCGGCCTGCTGACCTGGCAGGGCTTCCAGCTCAAGACGCTCGGCGACGCCGGGTCGCTGAACGTCACCGACCCGGTGATCACCAACCTGGCCAACACCTTCCTGGCCGAGTGGCTGGCCTGGACGGTGGCCCTGGTCGCGATCGGCTTGATGGCCGCCGGCGCGCTGGTCGCGCGCCAGCGACGATCGGCGGCCGGCCTCGAGCTGGAGCCGATGTTGCTGACCGGGGTCCGGCTCGGCGCGATCGCGATCGCGATCGTCGTGGCCGTCTACGTGGTCAACCAGGACCGCGGCGTGCCGGTCTCGGTGATCATCCTGATCGGCCTGGTCGTGATCTTCGACGCCCTGATCACGCGCACCCGCTACGGCCGCCACGTGCTGGCCGCGGGCGGCAACGAGGAGGCGACCCGGCGGGCCGGCATCGCAACCCGGCGGGTGAAGACGGTCGTCTTCGTGCTGGCCTCGACGATGGCCGCCGCCGGTGGCGTGCTGGCCGCCTCGCGCGCGCTGGCCGTGAACCAGTCCTCCGGCTCCGGCGACGTGCTGCTGCTGGCGATCGCCGGCCCGGTGATCGCGGGCGTCAGCCTCTTCGGCGGTCGCGGATCGGTCTGGGCCGCGCTGCTCGGCGCGCTGGTGATCGGCTCGATCTCCAACGGCATGGACCTGCTCGGCCTCGAGTCGTCGGTCAAGTTCATCATCACCGGCGGCGTCCTCGCCGCGGCGGTCGTGCTCGACGCGCTGGCCCGCAAGCAGCGGATGTCCCAGGGCAGATCCTAGGGCGCTGCTGGCCGCGTGAGGCGCCTCACGCGGCCAGCAGCGGCAGCAGCGCCTGCAGCTTCGCCTCGGTCTCCGCCAGCTCGGCGGCCGGATCGGAGTCGGAGACGACGCCGACGCCGGCGAAGCAGCGGGCCAGCTCGGGCTCCAGCAGCGCCGAGCGCAGGGCGACGCAGAGCTCGCCGTCGCCGGCGCTGTCGGTCCAACCGACGGGTCCGGCGTACCAGCCGCGGTCCATCCCCTCGATCGCCGGGATCAGCGGCAGCGCGACCGCCTCCGGGAAGCCGCCGACGGCCGGCGTCGGGTGCAGCCGGCCGGCCAGCTCGACGACCGGGATCGGGCTCGCCAGCTGGGCGCGGATCGGCGTCGCCAGGTGCTGGACGCTGGCCGCCTGCACGATCTGCGGCTGTTCGGCGGCCGTCGTCCAGAGCGCCAGGGCGTCGAGCCGCGCGAGGATCCGGCGGACGACGATCGCGTGCTCCCCGCGGTCCTTGGCCGACCGCATCAGGTGCTCGCCGAGGTGGGCCTCGACCGCCGGGTCGCTGCTGCGGCGGGTCGTGCCGGCCAGCGCCAGCGTCGCCAGCCGGTGGCCCTCGCGCCGGACCAGCAGCTCGGGCGTCGCCGCGACGAAGGTCCGATCGCCGCGGCCGACGGCCAGCACGCAGCAGCCGGCGTATGCCTCGCGCATCACGCCGAGGATCGCGGCCGGGTCGGGCGTCGGCCGACCGGTCACCTGGACCTCGCGGGCGAGCACGATCTTCTCCATCTCCCCCGCCCGGATCCGCTGGACGCCGCGGGCGACCGCCTCCTCGTAGTGGGCCGGCGGCAGCGCCGAGACCACCCGGCCACGCTGGACGGGGTCGGGATCCAGCAGCGGCGGACGAGCGGGCGCCAGCGCGGCCACGCGCTCCAGCGCCGCGTCGACGATCGCCGTCAGGTCGCCGTCGGCGGCCGCGACCCTGACCGCGACCGTCGCCCGGATCCGCCCGCCGCAGCCCGCGATCCCCAGCAGCGGCACGTGCAGCGACGCCGCCGCGAAGCCATCCCAGGCGGGGGTCGTGGCGCCCTCGTCGGTGAAGGCGAAGCCGCCGACGGCCAGCAGGCCCTCGCCGTCGAGCCCGGTCCCGAGGTCGCCGACCGCGTCGGCGGCCAGCGCCTCCCAGCGACGGGCGACCGTCGTGAACCGCTGGGGGCCGGCGGCCTCGATCGCCTGCACGACGCCGAGCGTCGCGACCACGCGGCGGTCGCGATCGCGCTGCTCGAAGACGGTCCACGGCTCGCCCGCCCGGCGGCCGACCGCGACCACCGCCGAGGGATCGATCGCCGGGTCGACGTCGATCGTGATCGACGCCAGGACCGCGTCGCGCCGCGACCGGCGTGCTCGCTTGCGCGCCTCGGCGGCGTGGCGGAGCAGGCGGTCGCGATCGTCGTCGGCGATCGGGACCGCGGGAGCCTGCGCGCTGCTGACACCGGCGACGGGAGCCATCGGGGACAGCATCGCACGGCGCGACCGCACCTGGCGCGAGGTCGGTCACGGATGCGCTCCGGCGGCGTTCGGGTCATCCGAACGTCGCCAGAGCGATCGCGGGGCGGCGCGTCGGCCGGCCCGCGGACGCCGCTGCGCCGCTCAGGTCTCCTCGCGCCCGCGGGCGATCGCGACCTCGCCGGTGCGGATCATCTCGACCAGGCCGTAGGGCCGGACGAGCCGCTCGAAGGCCTCGATCTTGGACCGCTCGCCGGTGATCTCGACGATGATCGAGCGGCGGCCGACGTCGACGACCTTGCCGCGGAAGACCTCGGCCAGCTCGCGGATCTCGGAGCGGGTCTGGCCGTCGCAGCTGACCTTGAACAGGGCCAGCTCGCGGGCGACGGTCTCGCTCGGCTCGAGGTCCTTGATCTTCAGGACGTTGACCAGCTTGTGCAGCTGCTTCGTGACCTGGTCGATCGGGTGGACGGCGCCGTCGAGGGTCAGCGTGATCCGCGAGATCCGCTCGTCGTCGGTCGGGCCGACGGAGAGCGTGTCGATGTTGAACCCGCGGCGGGTGAAGAGGCCGGAGATCCGGGTCAGCACGCCGGGCTTGTTCTCGACCAGGATCGAGAGCACGTGCTTGCGGCCCGTGTGGATGTTGCCGGCGGCCTCGAGCTCGTCGAGGCTGAGGATCTCGTTCGTGTCCACCATCGGTCAGCCCACCATGTTCCGCGCGGGCTCGCCCGGCGCGATCATCGGGTACACCTTCTCGTCGCGCGTGACCCGCACGTCGATGAACGCCGGGCCCTCGGCCTCGAAGGCGGCCCGCAGGTCGTCCTCCAGGCTGGCGGCCTCGGTCAGCCGCACGCCGCGGATCCCGTAGGCGTCGGCCAGCTTGACGAAGTCGGGCGAGGCCTCCTCGCCGCCGAACGTGTTCATGTCGACGTGGCTGTAGCGCTCCTGCCAGAAGAGCTCCTGCCACTGGCGGACCATGCCGAGGTAGCCGTTGTTCAGGACCACGACCTTGATCGGCAGGTTCTCCTGCTTGATCGTGGCCAGCTCCTGGATGTTCATCTGGATCGAGCCGTCGCCGGTGACGACGACGGTCGTGCGCTCGGGGTCGCCCATCTGGGCGCCGATCGCGGCCGGCAGGCCGAAGCCCATCGTCCCCAGGCCGCCCGAGTTGACCCACCGACGGGGCTCGGGGAAGTGGTAGTACTGCGCCGCCCACATCTGGTGCTGGCCGACGTCGGAGCAGACGATCGCGTCGCCGCCGGTGACCCGGTAGATCGCCTCGATGACGCTCTGGGGCTTGATCTCGTGGCCGTCGCCGGGCTCGTAGGTCAGCGGGTGGCGCTCCTGCCAGGTGTGGATCCGCTGCCACCACGGGTCCAGCCGCCCGGCGTCCGTCTCGAGCGCCCGGTACTCGTCGACGAGCTTGCCGAGGATCTGCTTGGCGTCGCCGACGATCGGGATGTGCGCCGGGATGTTCTTGGAGATCTCGGCCGGATCGACGTCGATGTGGATGAACTTCGCGCGCGGGGCGAACTCGGAGAGCTTGCCGGTGATGCGATCGTCGAAGCGGGCGCCGACGGCGCAGATCAGATCGGCCTCGTCCATCGCGTAGTTGGCCGCGCGGGTGCCGTGCATCCCGAGCATCCCGACCCACTGCTCGTCGGGCGCCGGGTAGGCCCCCAGGCCCATCAGCGTGCAGGTGATCGGGAACTTCCCGGTCCGGACGAGGTCGCGCAGCTCGTCGGCGGCCCCGGCCGCGACGACGCCGCCGCCGGCGTAGATGATCGGGCGACGGGCGGCCGCCAGCGCGCGGGCGGCCTGCTTGATCTGCTTGGCGTTGCCGGTCGTGCGCGGCTGATAGCCCGGCAGGTGCACGTCGGTCACCCGCTCGTAGGCGATGTCGGCCTTCGACAGGTCCATCGGCAGGTCGATCAGGACCGGGCCGGGGCGCCCCGTGCGGGCGATGTGGAACGCCTCGTGGATGATCCGCGGCAGCTCGCGCGGGTCGGTGATCATGAAGCTGTGCTTGACCGCCGGCATCGTGATGCCGATCGTGTCGGCCTCCTGGAAGCCGTCGGTGCCGAGCAGGTCGGTGCGGACCTGGCCGGTGAAGAAGACCACCGGGACCGAGTCCATCATCGCGTCGACGATCGGCGTCACGAGGTTGGTCGCGCCGGGGCCGGACGTGCCGAAGCTGACGCCGACCTTGCCGGTGACCTTCGCGTAGCCCTCGGCGGCGTGGCCGCCGCCGGCCTCGTGGCGGACCAGGACGTGGTGGATGCCGGCATCCACGAAGGCGTCGTAGGTCGGGAGGTTCGCGCCGCCCGGGTACCCGAATACGACGTCGACGCCCTCCGCCTTCAGGCACTCCATCAACGCATCGACTGCGCGCATCTGCCCAACCTCCCTTCCGACCGTTTCCAGCGCTTGCGTGCCAACAGGAAGAGGCCGACGTACGGACGGCCTCGGGAACGCCAGGATAGCAGCGGGAATCGGCGCTCCCGCGGCTGCCCGCGGACGGCCGCCGGGTGCCCGGCGGCGGTCGATCAGCCCGCCGCGCTCGGCGGTCCCGCCGTCGGCGACTCCTCGACCGGCCGCACGCCCGGCGGCAGGTAGGCGACCTCGGGGAACGGCAGGTCGGTCCCGCAGCGCATGCACATCGTGTCGGTGATCGGGAGCATCCGCCCGCAGCCGTCGCAGCGACGGCGCAACTCGTCCTCGCGCCCCGGGTAGACGATCGAGGCGATGAAGCCGAACAGCGGCACGCCGGCCGAGATCATGAACCAGAGCAGGAACGAGCTGCCCTTGGCCCGGCCCTGCAGCCCGCCGGCGATGCCGAACAGGGTGCAGATCGCCAGGAAGAAGACGAAGGAGACGCCCACGCGCTCCAGGGTAGCGGGCGACGGACGGACGGCTCGCCGCTCGTCCGCCCACCGCCCGGGCACGACCGTCGGGGCCTCGGTCCACCCCGGCGACGAGGGGCCCGCGTTCGCGGACCGGTCTAGAACCCCCGCCGCTGCTGCTGCCGGTGCAGCCGCGGATCGTGCTCGATCTCCTCGCGGTGCCGTCGCTCCAGCATCGCGTGGAGCACCCACAGGACCGCCAGGACGACCACCGCGACCGACACGCCGAGCGCGTCGCCGAACGAGATCGCTCCCAATCCGGCGAAGAACGCGAAGACCGCGATCACGCCGAGGGCGAACACCCAGAACGCGGCCCGGAGCACCTCGACGGTGTCCCGTGCCCGGTGGTGCTGCCGCGAATCGTGGATCGTGGCCACGTGGTCCTCCTCGGTCGCTGCGGAGCCTGGGGCGGCGGACCGTCGGTCGGACGTGGAGCCCGCTCCCACGGCCCGCCAACCTCGTTGCATATGATACGAGCCTCGCGCGCGCGAGGCAAGCGCTCGGGTTCGGGGTCCAGGGTCCGGGCGGCCACCCGTCGCGACGCGTCGCCGCTCGCTGCGGCACCATGGAGGGTCACGGCGCGCGGGAGGTCCGGCGCCGGTCGACGAGGGAAACGACCACGTTCCGCTGGATCAACCTGAGCGCCGACGCCGCCACCCGCCTGGGTGAGCCGGTGCTGGCCGCGACCCCGGTGTCGCCCGTTCCCCGGCGCGCCCCGGGGTTCGGGTCATGGGGCCACGAGCCGCTGACCGGCGCCGAGGTCCGGTACCTGGTGGTGACCGCGACCCGGGTCGTCGTCTACTCGCTCGACCGCGGGCGCCGCGGCGAGCCGTACTACCGGCTGCTGCGGGTCGAGATCGAGCGTCCGCGGACCGCCGTCGCCGGCGTCGCGCTCGGGCGGCCGCTGCTCGCGCGGGCGTTCGAGGTCCACCTGACCGATGGCTCCCGGTGGCCGCTCGAGGTCTCCCCCGGGCGCTCGCGCCAGTGGGGGCCGGTGGTCGACCTGCTCGGCCGCGTCACCTCCGACGCCGGCCAGCCGAGCGTCGCGGACGCAGCGCTGTCCCAGGACTCGACGGCGTAGCGCCACGGACGCCGGGCTGCGTGGGACGGTCGACGACGTGACGCGGGCCCGCGTCGGCGCGATCGCGGTCGCCGGGTCGCTCGCGCTCGGCGGCGGATCCGCCGCGGCGGCGCCGGCACCGCTGCCGGCGGCGCCGACGGTCACGATCGCGACCACCGGCGCCTGGTGCTGGTTCGCCGACCCGCGGGCGATCGCCTACCGCGGGCGGGCCGTCTTCGGCTGGGTCGCCGGCGACGGATCGATCATGGTCGGCGACGACCTCGGCCGCCGGTTCGCGCTCGATCCGCGGCTGCAGCGCGACGACCACGACAACCCCGCCTTCTACGTGCGCCGCGACGGACGGCTGATGGCGTTCTGGTCGGCCCACAACGGCAGCGAGTTGCGCTACCGGACGGCGACCGACGGGATCGACGCCTGGGGACCGATCGCGACGGCGCCCGCCAACCCGGCCGGGGGCGCCAGCCACTACACCTACCCCAACCCGATCCGCGTCGGGAGCACCCTGTTCCTGTTCTGGTCCGGTGCCGCCACGACCGCGACCTTCGCCACCTCGCCCGACGACGGCGCCAGCTGGAGCCGGGCGCGGACGCTGTTCGACCCGGCCGGCCCGCGCGTCCGCTACGTCAAGTACCGCCAGGCCGGCGGCGAGATCCACCTGGCGTGGACGCTGGGGCATCCGCGCGAGGGCGCCAGCGGCGTCTACCACGCGATCATCCGCGGCCAGGGGATCTACCGCCAGGACGGGACCGCGATCGGCCGGCTGGGCGTCCCGATCAGCCCGACCGCCGGCGATCTCGTCTACGCCCCGGCGACGGCGGGCGGGGCCTGGGTCCACGATCTCGTGGTTCAGGACGGGCGGCCGACGATCGTCTACGCGACCTTCCCGACGGCGGCCGACCACCGCTACCGCGTCGCCCGCTGGGACGGTCGCTGGATCGAGGAGCAGCTCGCGGTCGCCGGGCCGTCGTTCGAGGAGTCGGGGGCCGAGCCCAGCTACTCGGGCGGGATCGCGCTCGACCCCGCCGACCCGGGCGTCGCCTACCTCTCGCGGCGGGTCGGCGCGCAGTTCGAGCTGGAGCGGGCCGCCCGCACGCTCGACGGCTGGTCGTTGGCGCCGCTGACGCACGACTCGCCCGAGCCGAACGTGCGGCCGTTCCCGGTCGCCGGCGGGCTGGCCTGGATGCGCGGCCGCTACCCCGGCTACACGAGCTTCCGGACCGCCCTGGCCTGGCGCCCGGGCGCGACGACCGCGCCGGCCGCGGCGACCGGGGTCCGGATCGCGTCGGGCTCGGTCGCGCGCGACCGCCGGCTGCGGATCGTCGCCCGCCAGCGGACGGGGATCCTGCGGATCCGGGTCGTGCGACCGACGACCGACGGCCGGATCGCGATCGTCGGCGAGGCGCGGGCACGCCTCCGCCGGGGCACGGCGACCGTCGTGCTGCCGCGGCTCCCCGCCGGCCGCTACCGGGTGTCGGCCTGGCAGGCGGACGAGCGGCTGACCTGGCGACACGTGCGGATCCCGGCATCGCCGTCGGAGGCGACGCGGCGGGCCGGCGCCACCCGGGTCGTGGGACCGAGCGGGCCACCCAGGCCCTAGGCTGCGCCCGGTCATGACGGCCACGTCCCGCTCGTCGGCGCCCGCGCCGGCCCCGACCGTCCCGCCGCTGCGGCGGGCGATCGACCGCGTCGTCGGCGAGCGCGATCCCGGCCTGCTGCTGACCGTCGCGGCGGCGGTCCTGCTCGGCCTCGCCTACGCCGTCTGGGCGACCCAGCGCCAGCGCTGGTACCTGACCGACGGCTACGACCTGGGGATCTTCGACCAGGCCGCGCGGCACCTGGCGCACCTGCAGTGGCCGGCCTCGTCGATCCGCGAGGTCGACAACCTGTGGGGCGACCACTTCCACCCGATCATCGTCGTCTGGGGGCTGGCGCGGGCGATCTGGCCGTCGCCGAACGCCCTGCTCGCCACGCAGGCGCTGGTGGTCGTCGCGGCGATGGTCCCGCTGTACCTGTTCGCCCGCGAGCGCGCGGGTCGCTGGCCCGCGGTCCTGCTGGCGTTGACCTACGGCAGCTCCTGGGGCGTCCAGCGGGCGATCGACTTCGACGTCCACGAGCTGGCCTTCGCGCCGCTGTTCCTGGCCTGCGCCGTGCTGGCGGCCGACCGCCGGCGGTGGCGCTGGTACTGGGTCAGCGTGCTCCTGCTGCTGGCCGTCAAGGAGGACGTGTCGCTGCTGGTGGTCGCGGTCGGCCTGTGGCTGGGGCTGGCCGGCGAGCGCCGCCAGGGCCTGCTGACGATGGCCCTCGGCGCCGCCTGGTACCTGGCGGCGACCCGCTGGTGGATCCCCCACTTCGCCGACGGACAGCCGTTCTCGTACTGGAGCTACCACCAGTTCGGCGACGGGCTCTTCTCCGCGCTCGGCCACATCGCGACCCACCCGTGGAAGCTCGTGACCGTCGCGCTCGAGCCGGATCCGAAGCCCGAGACGCTGCTGCTGCTGTTCGCGCCGTTCCTGCTGATCACGCCCTGGCTGACCCGCCTGGCCGTGATCCCGCTGCCGCTGCTGGCCGAGCGCTTCCTCTCGGACCAGCCGGTCTACTGGGGCAACGCCTTCCACTACTCGCTGCTGCCGATGGCGGCGCTGGCGATCGCGTCCGCCGGCGGGATCGGCACGATCCGCGGCTGGATCGCCCGGCGGGCGCCGGCAGCGGACGCCGCTCGGGCTCCGGACGCCGCTCGCGGCCCGCGACGGCGCCGGCCCGGCCTGGCCGCGGTCCCGGTCGCGATCGCCGCCGCCGGCCTGCTGATCGGCACCGCCAGCTGGTTCAAGGTCTACGGCTCGCACGGCTCCTTCGGCGAGTCGCCGCTGGCCTCGATGGCCCGGCTGCAACCGCCGGCGCGGGTCGTCGACCGCGAGCTGCTGGACCGGGTCGTCGCCGCCGTCCCGGGCAGCGGCTCGATCGCGGCGCCGCAGATGCTGCAGTCGCACCTGACCGGCCGCGACCAGGACGTCTACCTGCTGGAGTCGCGGCTCGTGGCCGAGCCGGTCCACGCGGCGAGCGCCGACAACGTCGTCCTCGACCTGCCCGGCAGCGACATCGTCAACCTCGATCCCGGGCAGATGGGCCGGGTGATGGCGGCCGTCGAGCAGCGGCTGGCCAGCGGCGACCTGATCCCCGTGCGGGCGTTCGCCCAGGGATGGGTCATCCTCCGCTCGCCGCGCGCGCCGGGCGGCGCCCGGCGGGCCGCCGACCTGCCGCCGCTGACCGGGGCGCCGGCCGACGCCGCCCGTCGCGCGCTGCGGCGCTGGAGCGCCGAGACCGGTCGCTGGCTC
>NZ_AGUD01000200.1 GCF_000240225.1 Patulibacter medicamentivorans | reverse complement strand
GCGCCCGCCGCCGTCCGAGCGCGGCCAGCGGCAGCGGCGCCAGGCCGATCGCCACGGTCACCGTCGCGCCCGCTGCGGCGCCGGCGAGCAGCGGATGGCGCTCCAGCCACGGCGTCGGGGTCGGCGCCGTGCTCGACGGCGGTCCGTCGGGCACCGCGTCGGACAGGCCGTCGGCAGCGGACGATCGCGCCTCCGGCTCCCCGGCGCGCCGCCACGGTGCCCACCCGCGACCGCGTGCGAGGGCCAGCAGCAGCCCGCCCTCGACGGCCAGCGTCGCCAGTCCCAGAGCGGCCTGTGGACGGCGGAAGCGACGCGCGCGGTCCAGGTGGTCCGGGGTGAAGTACGATCCCGGGTCGATCGGTCGAGCCAAGCCTGGCTGGGCGGGCGGCAATCGCGTCCTCGGACGCAGCACGACCACCGCCACCTGGGCCACGACGAGCGTCGCCGCCCCGGCGACGAGCGGCCTTCTGGCACGCACCATCCCTCCGAGTATGCACGTCGCGGTCCTCTCCGACATCCACGGCAACCGCCACGCGCTCGACGCGGTCCTCGCCGACGCCGACGATCGCGGCTGCGAGGAGATCTGGTGCCTCGGCGACATCGTCGGCTACGGGGCCGATCCGAACGGCTGCTGCGCCGCGATCCGGCAGTTCGCGACCGTCTGCCTGGCCGGCAACCACGACCTGGTGGCGATCGGCACGCTCTCGAGCGCCGAGTTCACGCCGGACGCGGCCGCGGCCGCCGCCTGGACCCGCGACGAGCTGCGCCCCGAGCACCGCGAGTGGCTGGCCGGCCTGCAGCCCAGCGGCAGCGCCCAGGGCTGCGCGCTGGCCCACGGCAGCCCGCTGCACCCGATCTGGGAGTACGTGCTGAGCAACGAGCAGGCCGAGCGCTCGCTCGAGGCGTTCGACGAGCAGGTCGCCCTGATCGGGCACAGCCACGTCGCCCTCTCGTTCGCCAAGGCCGGGCTCGATCCGGTCCAGCTCGCCCGTCGCGACGACGGCGACGAGGTCCTGCTCGGCGCCCGCCGCTGGCTCCTGAACCCCGGCAGCGTCGGCCAGCCCCGCGACGAGGATCCGCGCGCCGCCTGGCTGGAGCTCGATCCCGTCGAGGGACGGGCCGTCTGGCACCGGGTCCGCTACGACGTCGAGGGCGCCGCACGAGCGATCCGCGACGCGCGCCTGCCCCCGTCACTGGCCGACCGCCTGCAGTTCGGCCGGTAGCCTCCAGCGGATCGCCTCCCCAATGCGAGCCCTCATCTCCGTACTCGTCCTGCTGTGCACCGTCCCCGCGGCCCTGACCGGCTGCGGCGGCTCGAAGCTGCTCGACCAGCAGTCGGCGAAGACGCTGCAGGCGAGCCTCCAGGAGGCCCGCGCCGCGGTCGATCGGGGCGAGTGCGCCGCCGCCGCGAAGGCGGCCGCCACCGGCACGCAGCAGGTCGAGCGGCTGCCGGGCGACGTCGACGATCGCCTGGTCGCGCGCCTGCGCGAGGGCTTCCAGACGCTGCAGGACCGCATCCGCAGGGAGTGCTCCGGGACGACGATCCCGACGCCGACGACCGAGACCACCGACACGACGACGACCGAGACCACGGACACGTCGACGCAGACGACCGACACCACGACCACGCCGAGCACCGAAACCACGACGACGACCACCCCGACCGTCCCGACGACGCCGACGACCCCGGACGGCTCCGGCGGCGTCGACCCCGGCGCCAGCGGCGACACGGGCGTCCCGCGCAGCTTCGAGGGCGCTCGCCAGCGGCTGAAGGACGCCGCCAAGCAGGCCCGCAAGGACGCCCGCAAGGCGCTCAAGGACCTGCGCGACGCCGCCGGGGGGAACGGATGACCGACCTGCTGGTGGGTCGCTACGAGCTCGGCGAGCGGCTGGGCAGCGGCGGGATGTCGACCGTTCGCCTGGCCTTCGACCGCCGGCTGGAGCGCCACGTCGCGGTCAAGCTGCTGGCCGAGCACCTGGCCGACGACCGCCAGTTCGTCAGCCGCTTCCGGCGCGAGGCGCTGTCGGCCGCGCGGCTCGTCCACAACAACATCGTCCAGGTCTTCGACTTCGGCTTCGACGACGACTCGGGCCGCTACTTCATCGTGATGGAGGCGGTCCGCGGCCAGTCCGGCGCCGAGCTGCTGCACGAGCGCGGCTACCTGTCGGTGCCCGAGACCGTCTCGATCGTCGGTCAGGCCGCGCGCGGGCTCGACTACGCGCACCGCAACGGCGTCATCCACCGCGACGTCAAGCCGGGCAACATCCTGCTGTCCGACGACGGCACGGTCAAGATCGCCGACTTCGGGATCGCCAAGGCGATGGCCGAGGAGTCCTCGATCACCCAGATCGGCTCGGTCGTCGGCACCGCCAGCTACCTGGCGCCCGAGCAGGCGACCGGCGGCGACGTCGGACCGGCCTCGGACATCTACGCGCTCGGGGTCGTCACCTACCAGATGCTGGCGGCGCGGCTGCCCTACGAGGCGGACTCGCTGGCCGAGCTGGCGCTCAAGCAGCAGCGCGAGGCCCCGCCGCTGCTCGACCAGCTGAACGCCGAGGTCCCGCCGGAGCTGGGCCTGGTCGTCGACCGGGCGCTGAGCCTCGACCCGGGGATGCGCTACGCGAGCGCCGAGGCCTACGCCGCCGCCCTCGACGACGGCGCGGCCGGCACCGACGTCGACGTCGACAACCGCACGCGCGTCGTCGACCCGGCCACCGGCGCGACCGCGATCGTCCCCCGCGACGCGATCGAGAGCATCGCCCGCGACTTCGATCCCGTCGACGAGGACGAGGACGACCGCACGCTGCTGCAGCCGGCGGCCGGCCGCCGCCGCAGCGGCACCGAGGAGCGCCCGGCGGTGCCGCGGCGCACGGTCCGCGAGCCGCGGCACCGCGAGGCCGCGGTCGCCCCGGCGCCCCGGCGCGATCCCGCCCCTGGCGGCTGGGTCCAGCAGCAGGAGCCGCGGGTCAAGCGGCGCGGCTGCTTCGGCCGCCTGCTGCGGGCGATCCTGATCCTGCTGGTGCTGGCCGCGATCGTCGGCGGAGCGATCTACTACGTCGTCGGCCAGGAGATCGCGCCGCGCCTCAACGACGTCGTCGGCAACACGGTCAACGACGTCAGCAACAAGCTCGACAAGCTGATCAACAACAACCAGCAGAAGTAGCGGCGCCGGGGCTAGGGCAGGCGCCCGCCGCGGATCGCGGCGGCCTCCTCGGCCAGCCGCCCGTCGACGATCGCCTGCCGCAGCCGCGCCAGCACCCGCGCGACGAAGGCCAGGTTGTGCTGGGTCAGCAGCCGCATCCCCAGCAGCTCGCGCTGGTGGGCCAGGTAGCGCAGGTAGCCGCGGCTGAAGCCCTGGGCGCAGGCGGGGCACGGGCAGCCCTCGCAGAGCGGCTCGTCGCTGTCCTTCCAGCGGGCCTGGGTCAGGTCGACGCGCCAGCGCCTGTCGGGATCGGGCACGAGCGCCATCCCGTGGCGGCCGAGGCGGGTCGGCATCGCGCAGTCGAAGGTGTCGATCCCCTGCTCGACCCCGCGCACGAGGTCGTCGATCTCGCCGATCCCCAGCAGGTGCCGCGGCTTGCGCTCGTGGACGCCGCCGAGGCGGGCCGTGGTCCAGCCGACGACCTCGTACATCTGGTCCTTGTGGCTGCCGAGCGAGCCGCCGATCGCGATCGCGTCCGCCCGCGAGCTGGCGACGGTCTCCGCCGCCTCGATCCGCAGGTCCTCGTGGACGCCGCCCTGGACGATCCCGTAGACCAGCTGCCAGCCGGGCGCGTGCTGCTCGTGCCAGGTCAGGCAGCGCTCCAGCCAGCGGTGGGTGCGCTCGGTCGAGCGGGCCGTGTAGTCGCGGTCGACGTGGAACGGGGTGCACTCGTCGAAGACGACCGCCAGGTCGGTGCCGAGCGCCGCCTGGACCTCCATCGAGCGCTCCGGCGAGAGGAACTGCTTCGACCCGTCGAGGTGCGAGCGGAAGGCGACGCCCTGCTCGCCGATCTCGTCGATCCGCCCGTGCGAGCGGATCCCGCCGCCCGCCGTGGCCGTGCCGCCCTTGCCGCCGCTGCCGGTGCGGCCCTTGATCTCGTCGGCGACGGCGCCGTGGCCCATCGAGAAGACCTGGAAGCCGCCGGAGTCGGTGATGATCGGCCCGTCCCAGCCCATGAACCGGTGCAGTCCGCCGTGGCCGCGGATCAGCTCGTGGCCCGGCGACAGCATCAAATGGAAGGTGTTGCCGAGGACGATGTCGAAGCCCAGCTCGCGGACCTCGGACGGCAGCAGCCCGCGGACGGTCGCCTTGGTCGCCAGCGGCACGAAGCCGGGCGTCCGGACCTCGCCGTGGGCGGTGGCGATGACGCCCGCGCGCGCCAGCGACCCGCCGTCGCGGGCCTCGATCCGGAAGACCTCGCGCGGGCGCTCGGCGGCGGGTCGCGGCGGCGCGTCGAGGCTCGGTGCAGCGGACGAGGGATCCATCGCGAGCCATCGTAGGCGGCGCGGGCCCTCCGGCGACGCCCGGTCGCCGGATCCGGGTCAGGGCTTGAGACCGGGCTCCAGCGCCTGCAGGATCCGGGTCCAGATCGCCCCCAGCTGCTCCTGCTCCTCGTCGCTGACGAGGTCCAGGAAGCGGGCGCGGACGTTGTCGAGGTAGTCCTTGCGGGCGGCGGTCACCTGCTCGCGCCCCTTCGCGGTGATCACGGCGAAGTAGCCGCGGGCATCGCTGGGACAGCGCTCGCGCACGACCAGCCCCTCGCGCTCCAGGCGGTCGATCAGCCGCGTCAGGCCGCTGCGGCTGAGGACCGCCAGGGTCGCCAGGTCGGACAGCCGCAGGCGACCGTCCTGGGCGTCGACCAGGTGCATCAGGACCTCGTAGGCCGTCAGCTGCAGGCCGTGGTCGCGAACCAGCTCGGCCTCGAACTCGCGGGCCAGGAGCACCTGGGTGCGGACCATCCCGCGCCAGGCGGCCAGCTCGCGACGGTCCAGCAGGCGGGGGGCGGTGGCGGTGGCGGTCTCGGACATCTCGGCTCCTACGTCGTTCAGTTCCATTGTTGCATCCGCAAAGAACGGCCGGCCCAGCCGCCCGCCGTCGGCCTCCGAGCTTGCAAGCGGACCGCAGTCCCGATATGGTGAGGACGCAACAGTTGCAGATGCAACGTTCACCTGCCGAGCAGTTCCGAGGAGCACCCATGAGCACCAAGATCGCGATCGTCTACTACTCCGCCACCGGCCACGTGCACCAGCTCGCCAAGGCGCTCGCCGAGGGCGCCGAGCAGGAGGGCGCCGAGGTCCGGCTGCGCCGCGTCGCCGAGCTCGCCCCGCCCGAGGCGATCGCCGCCAACCCGGCCTGGCAGGCGCACCACGACGCCACCCAGGACGTGCCGGTGGTGACCCCCGACGACCTCGTCTGGTCGGAGGGCTACGCGCTCGGCACCCCGACCCGCTTCGGCAACCCGGCCGCCCAGCTCAAGCAGTTCATCGACACCCTCGGCGGCCAGTGGCAGTCGGGCGCGCTGTCGAACAAGGCCGCGACCGCCTTCACGTCGGCGATGAACACCCACGGCGGCAACGAGTCCACGATCCTGGCGGTGGAGAACGTCTTCCACCACTGGGGCGCCGTGATCGTGCCCCCGGGCTACACCGACGCCTCGATCTTCGCCAACGGGGGCAACCCGTACGGCACCGCGGTCGCGAGCGGCGCCCTGGAGGACGGCGCCGTGCCCGAGGGGATCCTCGGGATCGCCCGCTACCAGGGCGCCCGCCTGGCGAAGGTGGCCGCGCTGCTCGGGCCGTTGCGCGGCTAGCAGCGCACCGACGGGACCTCCGGGACGGGATCCCGCCGGACGGCCAAGGGACAGACGGGAGCGGGCTCTCCGGGACGGGAGCCCGCTCCCTCGTCGTCTAGGCGGAGATCATGGACTGGCCCGTCATCGCCTTCGGCTGCTCGATCCCGAGCAGGTCGAGGACGGTCGGGGCGACGTCGGCGAGGATCCCCTCGCCGCGCAGCGTCAGTCCCTCGCGGGTGATGACGAACGGCACCGGGTTCAGCGAGTGCGCGGTGTTCGGCGAGCCGTCCGGCTCGAGCATGTGGTCGGCGTTGCCGTGGTCGGCGGTGATCACGCAGACGCCGCCGCTCTCGGTGACCGTCCGCACGACGTCGGCCAGGCAGCCGTCGACGACCTCGATCGCCTCGACGGCCGCCGGGATCACCCCGGTGTGGCCGACCATGTCGGGGTTGGCGAAGTTGATGATCCCGAACGTCGGACCGTGGTCGCGCCACAGCCGCACGAACGCGTCGGCGGCGTCGCGAGCCGACATCTGCGGCTTCAGGTCGTAGGTCGCGACGTCGCGCGGGCTGGGGACGACGTCGCGGAACTCGTCGCGGTGCTCGGCCTCGATGCCGCCGTTGAAGAAGTACGTGACGTGCGGGTACTTCTCGGTCTCGGCGACGTGGATCTGGGTCCCGCCGGTGGCCTCGATCACGTCCGCCAGCGTGACCTCCGGGTTGCGCGGCGGGAAGGCGATCGGATACGGCCAGTCGG
Source organism: Patulibacter medicamentivorans (assembly GCF_000240225.1). Classification (GTDB taxonomy): domain Bacteria; phylum Actinomycetota; class Thermoleophilia; order Solirubrobacterales; family Solirubrobacteraceae; genus Patulibacter; species Patulibacter medicamentivorans. The sequence goes on along the minus strand of NZ_AGUD01000200.1, from coordinate 42,812 downwards.
CCTTGTACTGCGTCATGCAGACGTAGTTGGCGACCGCGACCGGCGGGATCACCGGATCGACCAGCTCGGGGTGCGGCGCGGCGGCCTGGCGGTCGACCTCGAGGAACGCCGGCTCGGCCAGCGCGCGGGTGATCTCGCGCACCCGGTCGGGCCGGAAGTTGAAGACCACGACGACGTCGTCGGGCCGGATCGTCGCCTCGTCGCCGACGGCGGTCGCGGTCACGAACTCGTCGGTCTCGTCGCGCGCGTAGGCGTCGCGGACGGCCTGGGCCGCCGTGGCGGCCCGGTGCGGCGCCTGACCGTGGACGAGCAGGTCGTACGCCTGCTGGACCCGGTCCCAGCGCGAGTCGCGGTCCATCGCGAAGTAGCGACCGATCACGGAGCCGACGCGCGCGCGGCGACCGGCGGCCGGGTCGGACGCGGCCGCGCACCAGCCCTCGACGGTCTCGAGGAAGCCGGCGCCGGCCTTGGGCAGCGTGTCGCGGCCGTCGGTGAAGGCGTGGATCACGACGTCGGGAACGCCCGCCGCGGCCGCGGCCTCGATCAGCGCCTGCAGGTGCTCCATCGAGGAGTGGACGCCGCCGTCGGAGACCAGGCCGACCAGGTGCAGGCGATCCCCGCCCGCAGGCTGTCCGTCGCCGTCCTTGTCACGTTCCGGTCGCTGGGCGTCCGGAACGTCGCCCTGCGCGCCTGCGACCCGGGCGAGCGCGTCGCGAATCGCCTCGACCTCGCGGATCGAGCCGTCGGCGACGGCGTCGTCGATCCGCGCCAGGTCCTGCTTGACGACCGCGCCGGCGCCGAGGTTCAGGTGCCCGACCTCGCTGTTGCCCATCTGCCCCTCGGGCAGGCCGACCGCCGGCCCGCAGGCGATCAGCTGCGCGTGCGGGTAGCGGTCCCAGAGGCCGTCGAAGGTCGGGGTGCGGGCCAGGCTGACGGCGTTCCCCGGCCCGTCGGGGGCCAGGCCGAAGCCGTCGAGGATGATCAGCGCCACGCCCGGCGCCCAGTCCTCGCGGGTGACGCCGACCGTCGCCGTCAGCGACGCGGCCAGCGACCCGGGCGTCGCCGGAAGCGCGTCCGGGGCCTCGCCGGGCGCCGCGTTCGCCCGCTCGTCGTCCGCGCCGGTGCCGCTCATGCCCGTGCGGCCTCGACGATCGCGGCGAACGAGGCCGGGTCCAGCGCCGCGCCGCCGACGAGCGCGCCGTCGACGTCGGGCAGCGCCAGCAGCTCGGCGGCGTTCTCCGGCTTGACCGATCCGCCGTACTGGATCCGGACCTGCTCGCCCTGCTCGGCGTCGCGGGCCGCGACCAGCGCCCGCACGAACGCGCACGCCTCCTGGGCCTGCTCCGGGGTGGCGACCTTGCCGGTGCCGATCGCCCAGATCGGCTCGTAGGCGATCGTGACCTTCGCCAGGTCGCCGTCGGCCACGTCGTGCAGCCCCTCCTGGACCTGGTGGCGCAGGACCCGCTCGGTCTCCCCCGCCTCGCGCTGCTCCTCGGTCTCGCCGACGCAGAAGATCGGCTCGAGGCCGGCGGCGAGGATCACCGGCAGCTTCTTGCGCAGGTCGGCGTCGGTCTCGCCGAAGAACTGGCGACGCTCGGAGTGGCCGACGACCACGCCGGCGACCTCGAGCTCGTCGAGCATCGCGACCGAGACCTCGCCGGTGTAGGCGCCCTGCTCGGCCCAGTGGACGTTCTGGGCGTAGACCTGGAGCGACGAGCCGCGGGTCGAGTCGACGACCGCCTGGATCGACGGGAAGGGGACGCAGACGCCGATCTGGACGTCGTCGATCGCGCCCACGAGGGGCAGGGCGCCGCTGACGAACGCCTCGGCCTCGGCGATCGTCTTGTGCATCTTCCAGTTGCCGGCGACGAAGGGCGTGCGGGTCATCGGTGGTGCTGCTCCGGTGGTCGGTTCGGGGTTCGAAGGATGGGGCGCGCGGGGCTCGGCGCGAGCCGGTGCGGCAGGACGCGAGCGCCGCGGCCGGAGCCTACGCCTGGCGCAGGACCTCGACGCCGGGCAGGGCCTTGCCCTCGATCAGCTCCAGCGACGCGCCGCCGCCGGTCGAGAGGTGCGTGACCTGGTCGCCGAGGCCGAATTGCTGCAGCGCCGCGGCGCTGTCGCCGCCGCCGACGACCGTGGTCGCCTCGGTCTCGGCGACCGCCTCGGCCACCGTCCGGGTGCCCGGCGCGAAGGGCTCCAGCTCGAAGGCGCCCATCGGCCCGTTCCAGAAGACCGAGCCCGCGCCGAGGATCTCCTCGCGGTAGGCCGCGGCGGTCTTCGGGCCGATGTCCAGGCCCATCCAGCCGTCGGGCGTGTCGACGCCGTCGAGGTCGCGCTGCTCGGTCGTCGCCGAGAACTCGCGGCCGAGCGAGAGGTCGATCGGCAGCAGCAGCCGGCAGCCCTTCAGCTCGGCGTCGCGGAGCGCGCGGGCGGCGGGCTCGACGCCGGCTTCCTCGCACAGCGACGAGCCGACCTCGTGGCCCTGGGCCTTGAAGAACGGGAAGCACATCGCGCCCCCGATCAGGATCGTGTCGGCGCGCTCCAGGAAGGCGTCGATCACGCCGATCTTGTCCGTCACCTTGGCGCCGCCGACGATCGCCACCAGCGGCCGGCCCGGGTCGGCCAGGATCCCCTCGAGCGTCTCGACCTCGCCCTGCAGCAGCAGCCCGGCGGCCGCCTGCTCGACGTGGTGGGCGACGCCCTCGGTCGACGCGTGGGCGCGGTGGGCGGCACCGAACGCGTCGTTGACGAAGATGCCGTCGCTGAGCGCTGCGTAGGCCCGCGCCAGGTCGGGATCGTTCTTCGTCTCGCCCGGCTCGAAGCGGACGTTCTCCAGCATCAGCACCTGGCCCGGCTCCAGCGCCGCGGCCAGCCGCGTCGACTCGGCCCCGACGACCTCGGGCGAGAGCGCGACCCCGCGTCCGAGCAGCTCGCCGAGCCGCGCCGCGACCGGCGCCAGCGAGAGCGCCGGGTCGACGCCCTTCGGCCGGCCCAGGTGGGCGGCCAGGATCAGCGCGGCGCCCTCGTCCAGCAGCCGCCGCAGGGTCGGCAGCGCGGCCTGGATCCGGGTGTCGTCGGTGATCGCGCCGTCGCCGTCGAGCGGGACATTGAAGTCGACGCGCACGAAGACCCGCTTGCCGTCGACCGCGAGGTCCTCGAGGGTCCGGATCGGGGCGCGACGGTCGGTCGGGGCGTCGGTGCTCATGTGGGTCCTTCGGTGCGTCGGGTCGGCTCGGCGGGTGGTCGTCCTCCGCGCGGCCGGATCGCCGGCCGCGCGGTGGTCGGCGGGTCCTAGAGCAGGCGCCCGACCAGGTCGACGACGCGGTTCGAGTAGCCCCACTCGTTGTCGTACCAGGAGACGATCTTCACCAGCGTGCCGTCGATGACCGCCGTCAGCTGCGCGTCGACGATCGAGCTGTGCGGGTTGCCGACGATGTCGCTGGAGACGATCGGGTCCTCGGTGTACTCGAGGATGCCCTTCAGCGGGCCCTCGGCGGCGGCCTTGAGCGCGGCGTTGACCTCCTCGACGGTGGTCTCGCGCTCGGCCTCGAACGTCAGGTCGACGACCGAGCCGGTCGGGACGGGCGCGCGGACGGCGAAGCCGGAGAGCTTGCCGTTGAGCTCCGGCAGCACCAGGCCGACGGCCTTGGCGGCGCCGGTCGAGGCCGGGATCAGGTTGGTGGCGGCGGCGCGGGCGCGGCGCAGGTCGCTGTGCGGCGCGTCGAGCAGGCGCTGGTCGCCGGTGTAGGCGTGGATCGTCGTCATCAGGCCGTGCTTGATGCCGACCGTGTCGTTGGCGACCTTCGCGAACGGCGCCAGGCAGTTCGTGGTGCAGGACGCGTTCGAGACGACGTGGTGGTTGGCCTTGTCGTAGGCGTCGTCGTTGACGCCGAGCACGAGGGTGACGTCCTCGTTCTTGGCCGGGGCCGAGATGACGACCTTCTTGACGTCGCCGACCAGGTGGGCCTTGGCCTTCTCGGCGTCGGTGAAGAAGCCGGTCGACTCGATCACGACCTCGGCGCCGACCGACGCCCAGTCGATGTTGCCCGGCTCGCGCTCGGCGAAGACCTTGATCTCGTTGCCGTCGACGAGCAGCCCGCTGTCGGTGGCCTCGACGGTTCCCGGGTACGGCCCGAGGATCGAGTCGTACTTGATCAGGTGCGCGAGCGTCTTCGGGTCGGTCAGGTCGTTGACCGCCACGAACTCGATGTCCGCGTTGGCCGCCTTGGCGGCGCGGAAGACGTTGCGGCCGATCCGGCCGAAGCCGTTGATGCCGACACGTACGGGCATGGAACCGTCCTTGGGGTCCGAGTCAGAGCGAGAGTGCAACCACGACGGCCCGGGTCCACCGGCGATCGCGGCAGGCTCGGGCGACCCACTGCAGGCTATCGGAGGGGCCGCCGCGTGCGCCGTCCGCCAGGGCCCGGAGCCGGGGCGCTACTCCCCCGTGCGGGTGCGGTGGAGCTGCGCGTAGACCTCGCGCGCGACCTTGCCCGGCAGGCCGGGAGTCGCCTCGAGCTGCTCGCGGCTGGCCGCGACCACCCGGTCCGGCGACCCGAAGTGCCGCAGCAGCGCCTTCTTGCGCGCCGGACCGACGCCGGGCAGGTCGTCGAGCACGGAGCCGGTCAGGTTGCGGTCGCGGCGCCCGCGGTGGTGGGTGATCGCGAACCGGTGCGCCTCGTCGCGGGCGCGCTGCAGCAGCTGCAGGGCCGGGGTGTCGTGGCCCATCACGATCGGCGCCGAGCGGCCGGGCAGGAAGACCTCCTCGATCCGCTTGGCCAGCGAGACGACCGCCACCCCGCGCTCGATGAACGGCTCCAGCGCCTCGAGGCCGGCCGACAGCTGGCCCTTGCCGCCGTCGATCACGATCAGGTCCGGGAGGCTGGCGAACGACTCGTCGCGGCCCGGCTCGTGGACCGGCTTCTCCTGCTGGCGGGTCCACTGCGCGAGCCGCCGGCGGAGGACCTCGTTCATGCTCTTGAAGTCGTCGGGGGTGTCGTCCTCGAGGTCGCGGATGACGAACCGGCGGTAGTGGTCGTTGGCCGGCGCGCCGCCCTCCAGGACGACCATCGAGGCGACGGTCTCGGTCCCCATCAGGTGCGAGATGTCGTAGCACTCGACTCGCACCGGGATCCGGTCGAGGCCGAGCGCCTGCTGCAGGTCGGTCAGCGCCTCGACCCGCTGCTCGCGCCGGCGCTCGGCCTTCAGCCGCTCCTGCCCGAGGGCCAGCTCGGCGTTGCGGCGGGCCATGTCGAGCATCCGCCGGCGGTCGCCGCGCTGCGGCGTCATCACCTCGACCCGCCCGCCGCGCAGCTCGGCCAGCGCCTCGGCGAGCGCCCCGTGCTCCTCGACCTCGTCGGGCACCAGAACCGTCGGCGGGACCGTCGCGCCGCCGTAGTAGCGCAGGACGAACTGCTCGAGCACGTCGGGGACCTCGCCCGAGACGCCGGTCAGGTAGAAGGAGTGGCGGTCGGTCAGCGAGCCGTCGCGGACCTGGAAGACCTGGGCGTTGGCGTCGTCGCCGTCGACGGTGACCGCGACCACGTCGAGCGTGCCGATGCTGTCGCTGGTGACCCGCTGGCGCTCGAGCAGCGAGCGGACGGCCTGCAGGCGGTCGCGCTCGCGGGCGGCGCGCTCGTACTCCTGGGCGGCGGCCGCGTCGTGCATCCGGGCCTCGATCGTCGACTCGATCTCGCGGTAGCGGCCGGCGAGGAAGGCCATCACGCCGTCGATCGCGTCGCGGTACTCGTCCTTGGTGACGTAGCCGACGCAGGGCGCGGTGCAGCGGTCGATGTGGAAGTCCAGGCAGGGCGAGCCCGACCGGCGGCCCGGCTCGGCGCCCTCGCAGGTGCGGAACTGGAACAGCCGCCCGAGCAGGTCGAGCGTGTGGCGGACCCGCTTGGCGTTCGAGTACGGCCCGAAGTAGCGACGGCCCGGCCGGTGCTTCTCGCGCGTGATGAAGACCCGCGGGAAGTCCTCGTCGAGCGTCACGCAGACGTAGGGGTAGGACTTGTCGTCCCGCAGCCGGATGTTGAACTGCGGCTGGTACTGCTTGATGAAGCCGTTCTCGGCCAGCAGCGCCTCGGTCTCGCTGGCGACGAGCACGAACTCGATGTTGTCGATCACGTCGACCATCTCGACCGCGCCGCGCGTGACCGGGTTGACGAAGTGGCTGGCGACCCGCTTCCTGATCGACTTCGCCTTGCCGACGTAGATCACGTCCCCCGCGTCGTCGCGGAACAGGTAGACGCCCGGACCGTCGGGCAGCGACTTGCGCTGCTCGGCGAGCCGGCTGCGGCGGGACGGTGGTGAGGCGCGCGAGGCCATCCCTCCGAGCATAAGGATCGCGCACGCGGTTCCTGCTCTGGCCGTCGTTGGGCGGCCGCTGCGCGTCCCCCGGGCTCGATCTCCTGCCCCAGGACGCAACCAGTCGCTCCAAGAGGCCGCGGCCCGACGCGGCGCGCCCGTCAGCGCGCCGGACGCACCAGGACCTTCACGTCGTCCAGCGACGAGCCGCTGCGATCGAGGATGCTCGGCGCCTCGGTCAGGGACACATGACGGCTGACGAACGCCTCGCCGTCGATGTCGCCGCGGGCGAGCATCTCGATCACGTGACCGAACTCGGACGCGTAGGCGAACGAGCCCTGTACGCGCAGCTCGCGTCCCACGACCGCGTCGAGCGTCACCGGCACCCGCCGTCCGTAGACGCCAGCGAGCACGACCGTGCCGCCGTGCCCGGTGTGCCGGACGGCCGCGGCGACGGTGTCGGGGTGTCCCGCGCAGTCGATCGCCGCGGCGACCGGCTCGCCGCCGAGCAGCTCGCGCAGCTCGTCGGGGCCACACGCGTCGTCGGCGCCACGGGCGAGCGCCTGGGCCCGACGCTCCGGCGAGACGTCGACCGCGACGACGGTCCCGACCCCGCTCTGCCGGAGGAAGGCGATCACCGCCTGGCCGATCATCCCGCAGCCGAGCACGAGCGCCCGGTCGCCGCGCTCCGCCCCCGCCAGCGACGCGGCGCGGAGTCCGACGGCGAGCGGCTCGACGACCGCCGCCGCCACCGCGCTCACCGCCGCCGGCAGCACGAAGACCGTCTCCCCGACGCGCGCCCGCGGCACCCGGATCACCTCGGCGAACCCCCCGTCGACCGTCAGGCCAAGGTCGATTCGGTCGACGCAGTGGTTGGTCCGTCCGTCCCGACATGCGGCGCACGTACCGCAGGGCAGCAGCGGCAGGACCGTGACCGGCGTGCCGGGGACGAGCCCATCGACCCGACTCTCCCGCACCCGGCCGCTGAGCTCGTGCCCCAGCACAAGCGGCGTCGGCACTACGACGCTGCCGCCCATGACGTGGAGATCCGAGCCGCAGACCCCGCAGGCGTCGACATCGACGGTGATCTCCCCCTCGGCGGGCTCGGGCACCGGACGCGGCGCGACGCGCGCGTCGCCCTGCCCGTGGAAGACGGCTGCGAGCATCGGCCGGCTACCGCTTGAACATCTCCGGCGCGCCCGGAGGCGGAGCCGGCAGCCGCAGGTCCGGCTCGCCGTCCCAGTGGTAGCGACCCTCCTCGGAACGCGCCTGGATCTGCTCCATCGGCACGCCGGTCAGGACATCGACGGAGACCAGCGCCGGGTCGATGACGACACCGAGCTGATGCTCGGTGATCTCCATCAGCTCCTTCTTCATCCAGGCGGTCGACTCCTCCCAGTCCCCGAACGCGTCGCACTGCAGCTCGACGAGGTTCCCGTCGGGGTCCTCGTAGTAGTAGGAGATCGTGTTGCGGTGGTTGACGCAGAGCAGCGGCTCGATCCCCTCGTCCCGCATCCGGCGATAGGACGCGTCGAGGTCCTCCAGCGACGCGTATTCGAACGCGGAGTGGTGCAGGCCGTCGTGCGTGCGCCGCTCGGTGTCCGGCTCGAGCCCGGGCGGCGCCAGCAGCGCGATCCGGTGGTTGGCCCGATCGTTCGTCAGGAACGCCCCGAACGGACTGTCGTAGTTGACCTTCATCCCGCAGACCGTCCGGTACCAGGCGATCATCTCGTCCTTGCGGGTGGTCTTCAGATTGATGTGGTGGAGCACCGGCGCGATCACGCCCTCGGGCTCGACGTACCGGATGTCCTCCACGGTTCCCTCACCTGCTGTCGGCATCGTCTACCTCTTCGTCGTTGGTTCGGCGCCGGAGCGCCACGTCTGATGACCGGGGACCTGTCCCGGCCGTTGCCCGATCGGCAATGCCTCGATCCACGCCGCGAGCTCGGTGATCGCCTGCCGGGCCTCCGACAGCTCGGCGAAGCGCAGCGACGCGTGCACCGACGTGTCGTAGGCCGTCAGCCGGACGCCGACCTCGGCGTCCGTGGCTCGGACGGCCAATCGCCGTGCGTCCTCGGCGAGTACCTCGCGCGCGCCGACCTGGATCAGCATCCGCGGCAGCCCGCGCAGATCCGCGTTGAGCGGCGACGCGTCGGCCGCGTCCGGGTCCACCCCCTGCAGGTAGCTCGCCGAGGCGTAGCCGAGCCCCTCACGGCTGTGCCAGCCGTCGCCGCCCGGTTGCGCGGCGAGCTCGTCGCCGCGCAGCCCCAAGTCGACGAACGGCGAGATCAGGTGCAGCGCGCGCGGAAGCGCGTCGCCGGCGTCGCGCAGGGCGATCGCGGCGCCGAGCGCGAGGCCGGCCCCTGCCTCCTCCCCGCCGAGCACCACGTTCTCCGCTCCGACCTCGCCGATCAGCCAGCGGCATGCGGCGAGCACGTCGTCGGCCGCGGCGGGGAACGGGAACTCCGGCGCCAGCCGGTACTCGGGCACGAACGCCGTGCCGCCGACGGCACCCGCCAGCGAGTCGGCCAGCTCGGCCGAGGACCGCGGACCGCCCATCGTGAAGCCGCCACCGTGGACGTGGAGGATGACCGGGCCCTGCGCCCCGCGGCCGACCATCAGTCCCCGGACGGACTCCACCGCGATCTCGCGAACCACCGCGTCGGCGTCGAGCGGGGCCCGCTCGGCCCAGAACCGATCGTAGGCGGCCCGCTCTCCGGCCCAGCCGAGCGCGCGGTCGGTGGGCGTCAGCACCCCGGCCCAGGGGGACGGGGCCGGCGGCCTCGACGGCTCCGCCGGCCGCACCGTTTCGCGTTCGACGTCGTAGGACCACAGCCCGTGCCAGAAGTCCAGGCCGTCGGGATCGAGCGCGCGCATGCCCCGCCAGCGGCCGTTGCGGGCCCGCGCGAGATCCGGCGTGTCGAAGGTCAGCATCCGGGCGTTGGCGCGCGACAGCGCGAGCACCCGACCGGTGCGTTCCCGCCGCCGATCGGCGAGCTCGGCAAAGGCCTCGGCGACGCCGTCGGCGCCGTGACGCACGAGACACTCGGCCAGGACCACCGCGTCTTCCAGGCCCATCGCCGCGCCCTGGCCGGCCGTGGGCAGCGCCGGATGAGCAGCGTCGCCGATCAGGCCGACCCGGCCGACGCCCCATTCGGGCAGCGGGTCGCGGTAGTAGAGCCCGGTCACGAACGCCGTGTCGACCGCCTCGACGATCGACGTCAGCCGCTCGCACGCCCCGACGAACGACCCGCGCAGGTCGTCGAGGCTGCCGGACCGCGACCACGACTCCGGGGTCACCTCCTCGGCCGGCACCACGCCGACGAAGTTGTAGAGCTCGCCGTCCCGCAGCGGGTACGAGATCGTCGTGCGTCGGTTGCCGAGCCAGAGGTGCTGGCAGGCCGGCTCCAAGCCGATCTCGGCGACCCGCTCGAACGGGATGATCGAACGCCACGCGACGACCCCGGCGAAGTCCGGCTCCGCCGCGCCGAACAGCGCCGGTCGTACGGTCGAGCGCAGCCCGTCGGCGCCGACCAGCGCGTCACCGGCAATCCGCGAGCCGTCCGCGAGGACCGCCGCGGCCTCGGTCGCCGTCTGCTCGACCCCGACGACCCTGCTGGCGACGCGGACGCCCGCGTCGTCGACCGCCTCGACCAGCGCCGACAGCAGGTCGGCGCGGTGCACGAAGTAGGCCTGCGCCCCGTACCTCTGGGCCGCTCCGGCGAGCCGGTTGGCGTAGAGCGGCTCGTCGGACGCGTAGTCGCTGTAGACCAGGGACTGCGTCGGCACGCTCCGCCGCGTGATGTCCACGCCGAGGTGCCCGAGCGCCTTGACGGCGTTGGCGGTCAGCCAGATCCCCGCGCCGATCTCGCCGAACGCATCGGCCTGCTCGAGCAGGCGGACCTCGGCCCCGCGACGCTGCAGCCCGACGGCGAGGGCAAGACCGGAGATCCCGCCGCCTGCGATCACGACGCGCATCTAGCCCTCCCTGCCGGCCGGCGCCGGGATCGGGTTGCGGGCCACGAAAGACCCGATCAGCTCGCTCACACCCGACGGATCGGTCAGGGTCATCATGTGGTTGCCGCCCGGGAGCCACGCGATCTCCGTCTGCGGCACCAGCGCCTGGAGGCGCGGCACCGAGTCCGGGGGCAGCGGACAATCGTGCTCGGTCGCGGTGCCGGCGATCGCGAGCACCGGCGTGGTCAGCCGCTCCCCCTCCGCCGCGCCGAACGTCCAGTCGGCGAACGCGGCCGCCTCGGCGGGGAACGCACGCGACTGCTCGATCGCGCGCGCGAGCGCGCCCGGCCCCAGAGCGCCCTCGAGAACGTCGGCGTGGTCGGCGACGCACGTCGCCCGCATGAACAGGTCGTAGCCGGCCTCCGCGTCGCCCGCCGCGAATCGCTCCATCGACGCGCGCATCGGTCCCTGGGCGACGTCGATCGCCGTCGCACTGGCCAGCTCGCCCCCTGGCGCCGGCTCGATCAGCACCAGTCCGGCGACCAGATCGGGGAAGTCGAGCGCCATCTGGAGCGCGATGATCGCGCCGCTCGAGTGCCCGCCGACGTAGGCCCGCGTGATGCCGCGCGCCGCGAGCAACTCGGCACCGTGGGCCGCCCGCTCGGCGATCGTGAACGGGACGGTCGCGTCCTCGGGCCGCACGTAGCCGGCGCGCTCCATCCGGACGACGCGGCACCCCGCCAGGCGGGGATCGGCCGCGACCGGGACGAACCAGTCGCTGAGCAAGCCGCCGTGCAGCAGCAGCAGCGGATCGCCCTCGCCCATGCTGTCGGCGTAGGCGATCTGCGCCGAGCCGACAGCCAGTCGTTCCATCATCTCGTCCCTCTCTCCTCTCGAACCATTGGAGAGTCTAGCCACTCTTTTGCCCGCTGGGCAATTCAATCTCGTCCGCGGATGCGCAAGGTCACGTGCGACGGCCGCTCCGTATCCCGGAAGACCCGTTGCTCAGCTGACACCAAGCGCGTCGCGCGCACCCCGACGATGCCCGTGTTGGGGTTGCGGTCGTACCGCGGGAAGTCGCTCGACGTGACCAGCACGCGCAACCGGTGGCCCGCCGGGACGACGACCGCGGTCGCCCACAGGTCGACCTCGTAGCGCAGGACCTCGTCCGGTCGCACGGGCTCCGGCGCCGACCAGTCCCCGCCGCGGAAGCGCGCCCGCAGGATCCCGTCGCAGAGATTGATCGTCCGCCCGTCCGGGAGTAGCTCGCAGAGCTTCACCACCCAGTCCGTGTCGACTGCCGACGTCGCCGCGTAGAGGCTCGCGCCGACCGGTCCCGCGATCTCCAGGTCCCCATTCAGCACGTCGGACGTGAAGGTCAGGACGTCCTCGCGCCCGAGGATCGGGGTCTGGTCGACCGGACCGCGGCGATACGTGTCGGGCATCAGCAGCGGCCCGCCGACGGTCGGGCAGGGGTCCGCCGGGTCGTAGAGGTATCGCGCAGGTGGCGTCTCCTGCCCAGGGGGCTCGAGCGATAGTCGCCCCTCCCCGTGCAGGAACCACCGCTGCTCCCGAGTATCGGGCGGGGGCCACGCGTCCTCGGCGCGCCACCGGTTGGCGCCCATCACGAAGACCCGCACCGGCGGATGCTCGATCGGCTCGCGTCGGCCGAGTTGCTCGTCGAGCCAGTCGACCAGCATCGCGTGGAGGTCGAGCGCGGCACCGCTGGACCCGATCCCGAACGAGACCTCGCCCGCCGACGCGGCGAGCATGCCGGGCCCGTGGGTCCACGGACCGATCACCAGCCGCGACCGTTCGCGGGCGACGGCGCTGCGGGCCTGCGAGCGGATCGCGGCGAAGTGCCGGAGGTCGTTGCTGAGCATCACGTCGTACCAGCCGGCGACCACGAAGGCCGGAGCCGTGATCGCGCCGTAGCGGCCGGCGACCGAGCGTGCCCGGTGGTACGCCCCGCGGCGGTCGTGGGCCATCGCGTCGGCGAGGAACGGGACCCGCTCGGTCACGCGGGCAGCGACGGCGAGGCCGTCGGGTGGCAGCCGCGCCGCCGTCCGCTCGTACGCGTCGACCGCCGTGACGACCTCCGCGAGCAGCGCGCGGGCGACGGCGCCGTCGCCACCGTCGCGCGCCTGCTGGGCGAGAGCCAGCGTGCCCAGCACCCATGTCAGGTGCATCCCCCAGTTGAACGCCCCACCCCGCCAGCTCAGGTCGAGGAAGGCATCGTTGGTCGACTGGGCCGCGGCGACGGCGCGCAGTGCGGGCGGTGTCGCGGCCGCGGCCTGCCAGGCGGCCGTCCCCGCATACGAGATGCCGTAGGTGGCGACCCGCCCGTCGGCCCCCGGGATGCCGGCCGCCCACTGCACGCTGTCGTACCCGTCGTCGAACTCGTGGACGTACGGATCGAAGCTCGCGCCGTCCGAGCCGAACCGCCCGCGAACGTCCTGGATCACCACGACGTGGCCGGACGCTGCGGCGCGCTCCGGGTCGATCGCCGTGTGGGTCGTCGCGGCGCTGTCCCGTCCGTACGGGGTGCGCAGCAACAGCACCGGGTGCTCGCCGTCGTCGTCCGGCCGGAAGACGGTGGCCCGCAGCACGGCGCCGTCGCGCATCGGCACCTCGACATCGCGCTCGATCAGGACGTTCACGGAGGCCACGGTCGAGCGCCGCTCAGCGCAGACTGGGCAGGCCCGAGTCCGAGAGCACCTGGCTCATCGCCTCGCGCTTCGACTTGGTGTCGACCCGTGAGCCGTCGGAAAGCCGCTCGGGCGCCCCGACGGAGAGCTGATGCTCGGCGATGTAGAGGTAGTCGGTCCGGATCGGCGCGAAGGCCTCGATCAAGAACGTCGGCTCGTCGCCGACGGGCCGCCCCCCGTGCAGCACCCGCGACGGGATGTACAGCACCTCGCCGGCCCGCAGCGAGATCTGCTCGTCGCCGACGACCATCTCCTGCTCGCCGCGGATCTGCACCATCAGTTGATCGTGCTCGTGACTGTGCATGTTGGGGAAGGGCTCGTCCTCCGCCCAGTCGGCGCCGAACCCGGCGTCGACCCACGCGAATGCGAAGAGCGCGTGGTCGGAGACGACCCCGGTACGTTGGTAGGTCCCTTCGAAGGTGGTCTCCTTCGGCAGGTCCTCCAAGCGAGCATGGAAGATACGACTGGGCAACGATGACTCCTTCGTGTTCTAGACGGCGGAAGCGGTCCCGCTCAGGCGGTAGGCGGACTCGAGCAGCTCCGGGCGTTCCCGGAGCTCGGATGCCTCGCCGCGGAAGTCGATGCGTCCGGCGTGCATGACGTAGGCGCGTTCGGCCAACGAGAGCGCGACGTGCGCGAACTGCTCGACCAACAGGACCCCGACGCCGTCGGCGGCGACCGCCTCGAGCGCAGGAAGCAGGCGCTGGACCGCCACCGGGGCGAGTCCGAGCGACAGCTCGTCGATCAGCAGGGTCGACGGTCGCGAGACGATCGCCTGGGCGATCACGACCATCTGCTGCTCGCCCCCGGAGAGCAAGCGCGCGGGCGTGTCCCAGCGCTTCTCCAGCTCGGGAAACAGCTGCAGGGCACGATCGAGCCCGGCGCCGGCGTCGTCGCCCGCGAGCGCGTAGGTCGCCACGCGCAGGTTGTCGTGGACGCTGAGGTCGCCGAGCAGGCGACGCCCCTCGGCGACCACCGCCACGCCTGTGCTGCGGATCTGTTCCGGGCGCAGACCGAGCAGGTCGCGATCACCCTGCGCGACCCGGCCTCTGGTCGCCGGAAGCAGTCCGGCGATCGTCAGCATCAGGGTCGACTTGCCCGCCCCGTTGGGGCCGAGCAGGGTGGTGATCGCACCGGCCGGGACCTCGAGCGAGACCCCATGGAGGATCGACCGTCCGGCGCGGGACACCGCGAGGTCGGCGATCACGAGGCCGTCCGGCGACGCGTTGCTGGGCACCATCAGCTGCCCTCCGTTCCGAGGTAGGCGTGGATCACGCGAGGGTCCGCCAGGACGTCCGCGGTGGGACCCGAAGCGAGCACCCGACCGAAGTCGAGGACGGTGGCGGTGGCGCAGCAGCTCTGCACCAGATCGATGTCGTGGTCGACGACGATCACCGCCGCCCCGCGACGGTCGGGAATCGACGCGATCAGTCGCGCCAGATCGCGCGACTCGCTGTCGGGCAGACCGGCGGCCGGCTCGTCGAGTAGGACGAGCCGCGGCGCGCCGACGATCGCCCGCGCCAGCTCGGCGCGGCGGCGATCGTAGGCGCTCAGCATCCCAACCGGCTGGTCCGTGGCGTCGTCGAGGCCAACGAACTCCAGCGCGTCGAGCACCCGACGCCGACGGTCCCCCCGCGGGATCCCGACCTGCTCGGCGAGCAGCAGCACGTTCTCGGTGGCCGAGAGCTGCGCGATCGCGCGCTCCTGCTGGAAGCAGCGGCGGAGACCCCAGCGCGCACGCCGGAAGTCGACCATCGCCAGCAGGTCGTCGTCGAAGGCACGGACCGTGCCCGCCGCCGGCCGGACGAACCCGCTGAGGACGTTGAAGAACGTCGTCTTGCCGGCACCGTTGGGCCCGAGCAGCCCGCTGACGCCGCCGCCGAAGGTGACGGTCATCGCGTCGAGCGGGGTCACCCCGCCGAAGCGCACCGTGAGGTCGTCGACGACGATCATGCGTTCCCCTCCCGCGCCGGAGCGCTCGACAGCATTCGGGATCCGCCGACCCGGCGGCGGAGCGTCCGGCCGAGATCGCTCAGCTGGCCGGCCATGCCGGACGGACCGTGCACGAGCGTCGCGACCACGCCGATCCCGAACAGGACCAGGACGAAGTCCGGGTTGAAGCCCCACCCCGAGAACAGCGCCGGCAGCAGCTTGGCCAACATGCCGGCGAGCACTGCTCCCCAGACGCTGTAGATGCCGCCGATCATCACCACCGCCAGCAGGATCAGCGAGTCCTGCGTCGGGAACTGGTACGAGGTCAGGCCACCGCCGGTTGCGGCCATCAGCCCGCCGACCGCGCCGGTCATGAACGAGGCCAGGGCGAAGCCCCACAGCTTGTAGGCGGTCACCGGGATTCCGGCCGCCGCAGCCGCCGCCTCGTCCTGGCGGATCGCGGCCCACGCACGACCCGCGCGACCGCGGATCGCCCAGACCGCGAGCGCGAACATCAGCCCGGCGACGACGGTCGCGTAGCGAAACAGCCCGTTGGTGGTCTCGGCGATCACGGGGTTGCGCAACGGCGTCGTCGCCGACGCGCTGGCGTCGTAGCCGAGGAATCCGCCGCCGCCGTTGGGGAAGTTGAACTGCGTCAGCAGCACGGTCACCGCCCCCGCCACCATCAGCGTGATCAGCGCGAAGTACAGGCTGCCCAGCCGCAACGCCGGCCAGCTCAGCAGCACGCCGATCAGGGCCGTGACGGTGCCGGCAAGCACGAGCACCACCGGGAACGGCAGGCTGGTGGCGTAGCCGAGCCGCAGGGCGGTCCAGCCACCGACGCCGAGCAGCGCGACCTGGCAGAGCGACACCAGGCCGACGCGCCCGAGCAGCAGGCCCGCGCCGAGCGCGACCACGCTGTAGATGACGACGGCGGTGCCGATCTCGACCCAGTAGTCGGTCAGCAGCGCCGGCACCAGCACCGCGGTGGCGAGGACGGCGAGGACGCCGACCGCCACACTGCGGCTCCGCGCCGGGCGGCCCGTCGCCCGTGCCGCGACGGGTGGCAGCCGGAGCGCCTCCGAACGGGTCGCGCTGCGGTTGCGCCCGAGCCACAGCAACGCGATGATCGCAACGACGAACGGGGTCATCGCCGAGTACTTCGAGAGCGACTCGACCGGCGTCAGGCACGACTGGATGACGCCGATCGCCAGACCGGCGATCAGGGTCACCCAGAGCGACCGCATCCGGCCGACGAGGGCCGCCGAGAGCGACGAGATGATCAGGAACGTCAGGCCCGCATAGTCGAGCCCGTAGGTATCCGCCAGGATCAGCGTGGTAGCCCCGCAGAGCAGCCCGGACCCGAACCAGGCGGCGCTCTCGATCCGGCGGACCGGCACGCCGAGCGTCGCGGCGATCTCACGGTCCTCCGCCATCGCGCGCATCGCGCTGCCGACCCGCGAGCGCCGAAGGAACAGCGACATCGCCGCCGTGACCGCGAGGCTCAGGCCGATCGCGACGAGCTGGGTCGCGTCGAACCGGACGTCGCCGGCCCGGAACGACCACTCGCTCGTCGGCAGCGCGAGCGAGCGCGGATCGTCACCCCAGATCCACGCCATGATCCCGAGGAGGATCAAGGCAAAGGCGAGCGACCCGATGGCCTTCACCATCGCGTCGCGCTGGGCGAGCAACGGTGCCAGTAGGGCACCGTACGCCCACGACAGCGCTCCGGCGCCGAGGATGCAGACGGCGTAGCCGACGACCTTCGGGGTGCCGACTCCCTCGATCAACTCCCAGGCGACCATCGCGCCGAGGGCTCCGATCGCGCCGTAGGCCAGGTTGATGACGCCGGTCGTGCGGTAGAGCACCACCAGCCCCACGCCGGAGGCTGCGAACAGCCCTCCGAGCGCCAGGCCGATGACGACGAACGGCGCGAAATCGATGGCAGCCAGCATCAGCTCAGCTCAGCCCGCGGCGCGCGCCGCGCGAACGATCGGGGTGACCGCGTCGACCTGGGTGCAGTCCTGGACCTGCTTGAGCTTGCCGTCCGACGGGACGTACAGTCGAGCGGCCGCGACCGAGACGTGCGGCTTGCCCGCGTCGAAGCTGAACGGCTCGCACAGCATGTCGGTCTTGTAGTTCGAGATCGCACCGACCGCCTTGTTGATTCCTTCGCGGTCGAGCTGATCGGCCGGCAGCTGCTGCACGGCGTCGGCGAACAGCTTGGCCATCAGGAAGCCGAGTTGCCCGAACGTGCTGAGGTCGGCGCCGCCGTTGTACTTCTGGTTGACCGCGCGGTACAGATTCATGTCGGGCGAGTCCGCGTCGACGACGGGGAACTCGTTCGGAACGACGAGCTTGTCGTCCCAGCTCGAGTCGAGCGCCTTCAGCAGCGTCGGGTTGGCGCACGCGTTGACGCAGCCCCAGTGGGCGCGATCGGCGAGCCCCTGCTTGCCCGCCGCGCCGAGCAGCTTGGCCAGCTCCGGCGGCGCCAGGTCGAGGATCACGCCGCCGTCGTCGCCCGCCTTGTTGGCACCGCTGAGCGCGACGCCGTTGGGATCCGTGATCGGGACCTTGACCATCGTCTCGACCACCTTCACGCCGCGGTCCTTCCCGACCCCGACGACACCGGCGTTGAGGGCCTCGGAGCCCGGCGCCTGCGTGGTCATCGCGTGCAGCGTGTCGGCTGCCTGCTCGGCGACCTGGTGCTGTGCGACCAGCTGCGCCGACAGCATCGGGCCGAGCCCGGCCGCGGCGAAGTTCGTCAGGCGGAAGCACGCGGTGTCGACCGCGGCGCCGATGACGTTGAGCTTGGCCTGCTGGTACGCCTTGCCGTTGACCGAGCAGTCGATCAGGCTCGTGTTGCCGACCATCGCCGCTACGTGGTCCTGGTCGAGCAGCTTCGAGGCCAGGGCCGACGTGGCCTGCGGGTTGAGTTGGTCGTGCTCGACCTTGAGCTCGATCGGCCGACCGCCCACGCCGCCGTGGGCGTTGACGCAGTCGAAGTAGGCCTTGGTGCTGTTGCTGACCGGCGTCAGGTCGACGCCCGGCAGCTTGGTGACGATCGCGCCGACCGTGATCGGCTTGCCGCTCGCGGCCTTCGCGCCTTTGCCGCACGATGCGAGCACGGCCGCGGCTTCCTGACCGCTCGCGGCCGCGACGGTCCCCTCCCCGTCGTCCGAGCCGCAGCCGCCCAGCGCGACCGCACCCACGACGCCGATGCCGATGCCGACGGCGCGAGCCGCCCGCCCTACGGACCTGATTCCCATCTCTCTCTCCTTGGTCCGGCCGCGCCCCGCGCCGCCTTATTGCCCAGTCGGCAATTTGCCTGCTGGACAGTTCTTCGCAGATCGCTGATCGGAAGTCAACCCCGATCCCGGGGATTCGCCTCGTCCGGCGAACGAGCCCGTCGCCCCGCGCCGCCCAGGGGCAGGTCCTACGCCGCGAGCAAGCTCCGCGACGCCTCGAACTCGACCAGCAGCTCGCCGATCCGCTCGCGGTAGCGCGCGACGTTCGCGAGCTTGATCTCCTCGTAGCCGCGGACCATGTCCGGCAGCCCGACGAGCTCGACGGCAACGTCGAGGTTCTGCTCCGTGAGACCGGCCAGCACGCGAGCGAGCAGCTCGCGGTACTCGTCGATCAACGCGCGCTCGGCCCGCCGCACCTCACTACGGCCGAACGGATCGAACGCCGTCCCGCGCAGCCGTCGCATCGCGTAGAGCAGGCGATACACCGGCCGGAACCACCGGCCGAGGGTGATCTTCCCCTCGAACCCGAGCGCCCGCAGGAACGGCGGCGTCAGCTTCCAGGCGTAGCGAGCCCCAGGACCGAACGCCGCTTCGATCTCGGCCTGCAGTTGCGGGTCGAGGTGCAGACGGGCGATCTCCGGCTCGTCCTTGTAGGCCAGCAGCTTGTGCAGGCCACGGGCCACCGCCTCGGCCAACGCCGTCGAGCCCGGCGCGACGGCGTGCTCCGCCGCGCGCGCCCGGGAAACGTCCTCCGCGTAGCGCCGTGCGTAGGCGACGTCCTGGAAGCCGACGAGCTCCGACACGCGCCGCTCCAGCAGGCGCTCGAGCTCCGAGCCCGGAGCGGCGCCGACGTCGTCGACGATCGCCCGCTGCTCCGGATCGAGTTCCAGGGCGCCCACCACGGGCATGCGGGCCAGGAGCAGCGCGTCGTACGCCTCGGGATCGGCCACCCGCTGTCGACCGCGGCGGAACGCCTGCCGGTTGACTTCGACCTGGGTGCCGTTGAGCTCGATCGCGCGCTCGATCGCCGCCGCACTGACGGGCAGCGCACCGAGCTGGAAGGCCGCGCCGAGCAGCATCACGTTCGCGACCTGATCGACGGCGAACAGCGTCGTCGCGTCGTCCTGCGCCGCGAAGCAGAGCGACCGATCCTCGCGGGCGCGGCTGAGCACCCGGTCGGTCAGCGATCGCAGCGGCGGGAAGCGCAGCAGCGGGTCGGAGACCATGTGGCCGGTCGGGACCTCGCTGCTCGACAGCACCGCGACCGTGCGGGCGCGGTCCGCCGCGGCGAGGTTGCGACCCTCGGCCGCGACGAGCAGGTCGCAGCCCAGATAGACGTCGCAGTCGGCGCTGCCCAATCGGTTCGACCCGTCCGTCGCCGTGGCCTGGATCCGCAGGTCGGACACCACCGGACCGCCCTTCTGCGCCAGGCCGATCTGGTCGAGGCCGCGGACGTGCCGGCCTTCGAGATGGGCCGCGATCGCGAGCATCTGCGCCACGCTGACCACGCCGGTCCCGCCGACGCCGGTGATCCGGATCGTCGCCTCGGACGGCAGGTCGGCTGCGGGCTCCGGCAGCGCATCGGCGGCAAGGTCGGGCGGCATCTGGTGCTGCGCCCCGCCGGTCGCCGGCACGATCTCCAGGAACGAGGGGCAGTCGCCGTCGACGCAGGAGTAGTCGGTGTTGCAGGACGCCTGGTGGATCGCGGTCTTGCGACCGAACTCGGTCTCGATCGGGATCACCGACAGGCAATTCGACTTGGCGCCGCAGTCGCCGCAGCCCTCGCAGACGCGCTCGTTGATGAAGATCCGCTTCTCGCGGGCCGGCGCCAGGCCACGCTTGCGCTTCCGACGCAGCTCGGTCGCGCACTCCTGGTCGTGGATGAGCACCGTGACGCCCTTGATCGCGGCCAGCCGCTCCTGCGCCTCGACCAGCCGGTCGCGCGCCCAGACCTCGATCCCGTCGGGCAGCCGCACGCCCGCGTAGGCGCTCACGTCGTCGGCCGTGATCAGGATCCGAGAGACCCCCTCAGCGGTGAGCATCTGGCAGATCTCGGGGACCGAGAGGCCGCCGCCCGCGGGCTGCTGGCCACCCGTCATCGCGATCGCGGCGTTGTAGAGCAGCTTGTAGGTGATGTCGACCTCGGCGGCGATCGCCGCACGGATCGCCAGCGAGCCCGAGTGGAGGAACGTCCCGTCGCCGAGGTTCTGGAAGAAGTGCGGGGAGTCGACGAACGGGGCCATCCCGATCCACTGCGCGCCCTCGCCCCCCATCTGCGTCACGCCGGCGACCGCGCCGACCTGGTCCTCGTCCATCACCATCACCATGCCGCTGCAGCCGATGCCGGCGCCGACGACGCTGTCCTCGGGCAGGCTCGTCGTCGACGAGTTGTGCGGGCAGCCGGAGCAGTAGTAGGGCGTCCGCGCCAGCGGCAGCGGCTCGGGCGTGCGGATGCCGTCGAGCCGCAGCACGCGTGCGCGGGCCGCCGTCGGAGCCGCGTCCTCGTCGCCCAGCACCGCGGCGGCGAGCGTCCGCGTGATCAGGCCGCCGTCGAACTCCCCCGCGGCCGGGAACAGCGACGCCCCATCCGCGTCCCGCTTTCCGGTGACGACGGGCGGGGCTGGCTGGCCGAACAGCGCATCCTTGAGCTGGGTCTCGACGAAGGCGCGCTTCTCCTCGACCACCACGATCCGGTCCAAGCCGTGCGCGAGCTCCCGCAGGTCGGCGGGGTCGACCGGGTACGGCATCCCGACCTTCATCACCCGGACCCGGTTGCGCGCGAGCCCGTCGTCGTCGAGGCCCAGGTCGCGGAGCGCCTGCCGGACCTCCTGGTACATCCGCCCGACCGCGACGATCCCGATCCGGTCGTCCGGGTGCGAGACGACGACCTCGTTGAGCCGGTTCAGGCGCCCGTACTCGCGCGCCAGGTCGAGCCGCTCCTCGAGCATCGAGCGCTCGAGCTCGAGCAGCGCCGCGCCAATCAGCTGGGCGTGCGGCGCGTGGCGCGTCGCCGCGGCGTCGGGCAGTACCGGCCGGACGCGGTCGCGGCCGACCAGCGCCGTGCCGGAGCCGTCGGCCACCGAGGTCGCCAGCTTCAGCGCCGTCCACAGGCCGGACGCCCGCGACATCGCCACCGCGTGCAGGCCGTAGTCGAGGATCTCCTGGACATCTCCGGGCACGAGCACCGGCATGCCGAGGTCGAAGAGCGCATACTCCGAGCTGGACGGGATGCTCGACGACTTGGCCGTCGCGTCGTCGCCGACGAACGCCACGGCGCCGCCGAGCGGCTGCGTGCCAATCAGGTTGGCGTGGCGCAGCGCGTCCCCCGCGCGGTCGAGCCCCGGGGCCTTGCCGTACCAGTAGCCGACGACGCCCTGGTGCTTCAGCGTGCCGACGTTCGGGGCCAGCTGCGTGCCCATCACCGCCGTCGCCCCGAGTTCCTCGTTGACGGCGGGCTGATGCTGGATCCCGGCGGCGGCCAGGCGCTCGCGCTGGCGACCGAGCTCGAGGTCGTAGGTGCCCAGGGGCGACCCCTGGTACCCCGAGACGTACCCCGCGATGTCGAGCCCCGCGCGCACGTCGGCGCGGTGCTGATCGAGTGGCACGCGAGCCAGCGCCTGCGTGCCGGTGACGAAGATCACGCCGTCTTCGACCGTGTACTTGTCGTCGAGCCGGAAGGCCACCATCGTCGTCCCCTCTCCCTCTGAATTGACCGCTCGGCAATTCACCGATCGTCGAGACGCTAGCACTTTTGCCCAGTGGGCAATTAGATCGGTGTCCGGCGTTCCGATCCGCGTGAGGCGCCTATACACTCGGCGGACCTTGTCGACCGAACCGCGAAAGAAGAGCCGACGCGCACCGAACGGCGCACGGAAGCAGCTGATCCTCGACGCCGCGACCATGCTCTTCAGCTCGCGGGCCTACGAGGACGTCAGCCTCGACGAGATCTGCGAGCAGGCCGGCGTCATCTCGCACGGCCTCGTCGCGTACCACTTCAACGGCAAGCGCGGCCTCTACACCGAGGTCCTCGAGCGAATCTGGGACGACTTCCTCGACTACCAGCGCCCCCGCCCGGACGAGTTGACGATGGAGGCGCAGCTGCGCGGCCTGCTGCGCCGCCACTACGAGTACATCGAGACCGACCCCCAGCGGTGGCTGAACCTGTTCCAGTCGCGGGCGACCCACGACGAGGTCCACGAGATCGCCGAGGCCGCGTGGAGCGCCGCCGTCGGCCAGATCCTCGACATCCTGCAGCTCGAACGCGACCAGCCGCCCCGCCTACGCGCCGCGCTGCGCGGGTTCGTCGGCTACACCCACGAGCTGACCCTCGACTGGGTCAAGCACCGCGACCTCGACCACAGCGACATCGCGGAGCTCTCCTACGACACGCTCGTCGAGAACCTGCGGATCGGCGGCAAGGGCCGCCCCGACGTGGCCCAGACGATCGCGACCCTCGAAGGCGCCCCGGCCCCCGAGGTCGCAGCTGGCCGCCGGTCGGGCTGATCGATGGCCCGACCGGAGCAGCCGGGACCCGCAGCCACGAGCGACGACGGTCCGGCATACCAGCGGATGGCCGCTCGGATCCGCGCGTCGATCGTCGCCGGCGAGCTCGCCGAGGGGCAGCGACTGCCGTCCGAGGTTGCGCTGGCCGAGCAGTCGGGGTTCAGCCGTCCGACCGTCCGGGAGGCCCTGCGCGTGCTCCAGGAGTCGGGCTTCATCGAACGCTCGAGCCCGCGAATCTTCGTCGTCCGCACGCCGACGGAGGAACCGGCGTCGCGCGCGATCAGCCAGGCCCTCCGCCGGCGCACGGTCACGTTTGCCGCGCTCTACGAGGCCCTGCTCCTGCTGGAGCCCGAGCTGACGCGGCTCGCCGCGCTGCGCCGCAGCGACGACGATCTTGCCGTGCTGCGCCGGATCGTTCGGGCCCAGCGCGACTGCGGCGGCGATTTCCTCCGCTGGTGCCGGCTGGACGACGAGTTCCACGTTGCGATCGCGGAGGCCAGCGACAACCCGCCGCTGGTGCTCGCTCGCGCGTCGCTCGGGCAGGTGATCGTGCCGACGGTGGCGCAGTTCGTCACCGACGAGCGCACCGCGACCGCTGCCACCGACTTCCATCAGCGGATCCTCGATGCAGTTGCCGAGGGCGATCCCGACCTGGCCGCGCTGATGGCCCGGCGCCACGTCGAGGACTTCCGACAGGCATGGGACCGGTCGGGTCTCGAGTACCACCAGGACATCAGCGCGCTGATCGATGCCGCCGGAGTGCGGCTGACCAAGCCGTGACGGGCGTCGGGCGACGGCCGAGCCGGTCCTCGACGCTACGCGCCGCCGATGGCACGCGGCGCCGAGGACCGGCCGGTCAGCCCAGCAGCTCGAGCGTCGCGCGGGCGTAGATCTCGCCCGCCTGCGCGACCTCGGCGACCGAGATGTGCTCGTCCACCATGTGCGCGAGCTCGAAATCGCCGGGCCCGAAGGTGATCGCCGCCGGGGTGCCGAAGCCGTCCTCGCCCGCCTCCATCAGCTCGACCGCGTCGACCCAGCCACCATTGAAGTGCTGCACCACGGCGGGCTTGCCGGTGACGGCCTCGACCGCGTCGGCCATCGCCGCGACCGCCGCGTGGCGCGGGTCCACCTCGCCGGGACGCAGCCACAGGCGACCGGCGCCCATCGGCAGCAGCTTGCGCTCGAACCGCACCTCGCCGTCCTCCTGCTCCAGCGTGCGAAGGAACGCGTCGATCGCGTCGCGGACCTCGGCCAGCGAGACGCCGACCGTCGACATCACGGAGAGGATCACGTCGCAGCGGCCCGGAATCGCCCAGCCGCCGACGTGGGAGGTACGGGTCGCCTGGATCGAGACCCGGGGACCGAAGAACTGCGAATCGCCCTGCGGGATCGCCAGGCGACCCTGGTCGACCGCGAGCACGAGCTTGGCCATCTTGGTGACGGCGTTGATCCCGCGCTCGGGCTCCGTCGGGTGCGCCGTGCGACCGACGGCGGTGATCTTCCAGGTGGAGATGCCCGGGTAGGCGATCTCGACGCGGCGGTTGCTCGTCGCCTCGGCCGAGAAGACCGTGCCGACCCGCTTGGCGACGCCGAGGTCCTTCATCAGCACCGCTCCGCGGAAGCCGTCCTCACCGTCGGAGTCCGACATGTAGTAGAGCGGTCCGCTACGCGGCTGGTTCGACGTCACGACCTGCTCGATCGCGGTCAACATCGAGACCATCGTGCCCTTCGAATCCACGGCGCCGCGGCCGTAGAGCTCGCCGTCGATGACCTCGGCCTCGAACGGATCGCGCGACCAGTCGGACGGCACGGCGCCGACGGTGTCGTAGTGGCCGTCGAAGAGCACCCCCGGACCGTCCCCTTCGCCCTCGAGGACACCGAGGACGAGCGGCGTCTTGCGCCCCTCGACCGCGTAGTGCTCGACGGTCATGCCGAGCTCGCGCAGACGCTCGGAGACCCAGAGGTGGGCGGTCGTCGGCTCGCCGACGACGCTGCGGATGGAGACGATCTCGCGGAGCAGCTGCTCCGCGCGGCCGACGTCGACGGAGACGTCCTGCGATTGGGTGCTCATGGATGCCTTTCGGTGGTCCAGGGTGGTAGATCTTCGGAGCAGCGCGGCGCCGTCACGGACGCCATGCCAGGTCGCCTTCGAGCAGCGCGGCGAGCGTGCCGAGCGCGGCGGCGCCGACGGCGCCGTCGATCACGCGGTGGTCGAAGCTCACGGTCACGGCGAGCACGGGCACAACGGCAGTGCCGCGGCGTCGCGGCACGACACGCTCGACGGTCCGGCCGACGGCCACGATCGCGGACTCGCCGGGGTTGAGCATCGCCGTGAAGCGGTCGACGCCGAAGCCGCCGAGATTCGACAGCGTGATCGCCGCGCCGGCCATCTCGTCAAGGCCGAGGGTTCCACCGCGCGCCGCCGCGACCAGCCGCTGGCGCTGCTCGGCGATTGCCGCGAGACCCGCCGTCTGCGGGTCGCGGATCACCGGCACCACCAGGCCCTTGTCGCTCGCGACCGCCAGGCCGACGCCGTCGGCACCGCTGCGGATCATCCGCGGCCCGTCGTCGCCGTCGACCCAGGTCACGGCCAACTCGGGGTGACGTCGAACGGTCTCGGCCAGCGCCTGCACCAGCAGGTCGTTGACGCCGATCCGCGCGGCCGCGTTCCGTCCCTCCGCCTGCGCCGCCTTCTGCGCCAACAGGTGACTCGCGTCGATGTCGCGCTGCAGCTGGTACTGCGGGATCAGCTGACTGGCACGCATCCGGCGCGCGATCGCGCGTCGGATCGCGCTGATCGGCAGTTCCTCGGCGGTCCCCGAGGCGGCACCGGGCGCGGGCGCGGCCAGCGGCCCGGCGGACGTAGCGGGCGCGCTCTCGGCGGCCGCCGCTCGGCGCACGTCATCGAGCGTCACGCGGCCGCGCGGGCCCGTTCCCTCGACTGCGGCCAGGGAGACGCCCAGAGCCGCTGCCGCCCGGCGCGCCACCGGCGCGACGCGACGGCGAGGCGCGCCATCGGGTGCGTCGCCGGCGCCGGGCGATCCGCTGCCGCTCGCCCCCGATACGGCGGCTCCGACCCCCGCGGCGCGGGCATCGTCGGCCCCAGGTGGGACTCCGGCCTCCGCCGCTGCCGTGTCGACGGCGGAGGACTCGGCCTCCAGCGGCTCGTCCGCGGTGTCGGCGATCAACGCCAGCACGTCGCCGACCGGCACCGCGTCGCCGACCCCGACCGACCAGGCCCGCAACACGCCGTCGCGCGGGGCTACGACCTCGGTGCTGGCCTTGTCCGTCTCGAGCTCCAGCAGCGGGAGGTCCTTCGTGACGGTAGCGCCGGGCAAGACAAAGAGCTCGACGACCACACCTTCGGTCACCTCGAGGCCGAGCTGCGGCATGACGACGGGAGTGATCACTGGCGAGTGCCGCCTTCTGAACGTCGACTGGTGTTCACGATGGTATGACCGTAGCATGTGATCTCAAGAGATTTCTCGATATTCTCGGTTTTGACCTGACAGTAGGAGTTCCCGATGACGCCCGCACCGCCCGAAGCCCAGCCCGACGCGAGGCCCACGCCGCCCAATCAGGCGCCCCCGCTGCGGGAGCTGCACGCGACCGTCGCGCTGGTCCGGGCGTTCGAGCTGGCCGTCGCCGCGCTCTACCGCGACGGAGAAGTCCCGGGCTTCGTCCACACGTCGCTCGGGCAGGAAGCCGTCGCCGCGGGTGTCGCCGCCGCGCTGCGACCCGACGACTACCTCGCCACCACCCACCGCGGGCATGGTCACGTGCTGGCGAAGGGTGCCGACGTCGACGCGATGATGGCCGAGCTCTTCGGCAAGGTCACCGGCCTCGGCCGCGGCAAGGGCGGTTCGATGCACATCGCCGATCCGGCGCTGGGGATCCTCGGCGCCAACGCCATCGTCGGCGCCGGCATTCCGCTCATCGTCGGGGCGGCGTTGTCGAGCAAGCAGCTCGGGCAGGACCGTGTCGCCGTCGCGTTCTTCGGCGAGGGCGCCGTCAACCAGGGCTCGTTCCACGAGGCGGTCAACCTGGCCGCGATCTGGAACCTGCCCGCGATCTTCCTCTGCGAGAACAACCTCTACGCCGAGTTCACCGACTCGAGCACGATGACGCGGATCGGATCCGTCGCCGAGCGCGCGATCGGCGGCTACGGCGTCCACGCCGCCACGGTCGACGGCAACGACGCCGCCGCGGTGCACGCGGCGACCGTCGACGCGGCCGATCGGTGCCGCCGCGGCGAAGGGCCCGTGCTGATCGAGGCCATGACGTACCGCTGGCATGGCCACTACGAGGGCGACGGGCAGACCTACAAGCCCGACAACGAGGCAAGCCGATGGCGGGAGCGTGACCCCCTAACGGTGCTCCGCGCGCGGATCGTGGCCGAGGGCCTCGGCTCCGACGACGAGCTGGACGCCGTCGAGCGCGTGGCCGACGAGCGGATCGAGCGAGCGGTGACCGCCGCCCGTGCCGCCGAGCTGCCGGCCGGAGAGGAGGCGTACGAGCATGTCTTCGGCGCCTGAGACCGTTCCCACCCGCTACATGCACGCGATCAACGCGGGCATGGCGGACGTCCTCGAGCGCGACCCGACCGCCGTCGTGATGGGTATCGACGTCGCCGCCGGCGGCGGCATCTTCACCGTCACCAAGGGCCTGTCCGAGCGCTTCGGTGCCGATCGGGTGATCGACACGCCGATCAGCGAGATGGGCTACGTCGGCGCTGCCGTGGGCGCGGCGATGACCGGCCTGCGACCGATCGTCGAGATCATGTTCATGGACTTCCTCGGCGTCTGCCTCGATCCGATCATGAACCAGGCGGCGAAGCTGCGCTACATGACGGCGGGCGCACTCGAGATCCCCATCGTCTTCCGGACCCAGACCGGCGCCGGGAAGAGCGCGGGCGCGCAGCACTCGCAGAGCCTCGAGGCGATGGTCGCGCACGTCCCCGGCCTGAAGGTGGTGATGCCGGGCACAGTCACCGACGCGAAAGACCTGCTGATTCAGGCTGCCGCCGATCCCAACCCGGTGGTCTACGTCGAGAACCGCAGGCTCTACAGCATGAAGGGCGCCCTCGACGAGGATCCTCGACCGCTCGGGCAGGCCCGCGTCGCGGTCCCGGGCGACGACGTCACCGTCGTCACCTGGGGACAGATGGTCCGCGAGTGCATGGCCGCCGCCGAAGCGTCGTCGGCGTCGATCGAGGTCATCGACCTGCGGTCGCTCGTCCCGCTGGACATGGACACCGTGCTCGCCTCCGCCGCACGGACCGGCCGGCTACTCGTCGTCCACGAGGCGGTCCAGGACTTCGGCGCCGGCGCCGAGATCGCGGCCCGAGCCGGGCAGGAGCTGTTCGACCTGCTGCGGGTGCCGATCCGGCGGATCGGCACCCCGTCGGTACCGATGCCGTTCACCCCGACGCTCGAGCAGCTGCTGATGCCGCAGCGCGATCAGATCGTCCGCGCCGCCGACGAGATGGTGGCCGAGGGATGAGCCCGGTCCGCGCGGTCGAGCACGGAGGCCGCTCGTGCCGACGCTGCAGTTGATCCGTCACGGCCAGGCGTCGTTCGGCACCGCCGACTACGACCGCCTGTCCACGCTCGGCCGGTGGCAGGCCAACGTCACGGGACGCCTGCTCACGACGTCGAACGTCCGAATCGTCCGGGTCGTGGCCGGCGGTCTGCAGCGGCAGCGCCAGACCGCCGAGCCGCTGGTCGCTCGGCTCGGCCTGCCCCTCGAGGTCGACCGCGGGTGGGATGAGTACGCAGCCGACGACGTGCTGGCCGCGCACTCCTCAGCGGCGGTCCGGCTGGACGACCCGTCGGGCGTGCCCGCTCGCGCCTTCCAGGGGATGATCGATGCGGCCCTGGCCTCGTGGATCGCCGCCGGAGACGGCACCGCCGCGGCCGAGTCGTGGAACGCGTTCCGCCGCCGGACGCGGGCCGCGCTCGACGTCGCGTTCTCCGGCACGCAATCCGGCGACGTCGTCGTCTGCGTCTCGTCGGGCGGCACGATCGCGGCGGTCTGCGCCGCGCTGCTGGGCGCGCCGGACGCGACGTTCCTGCCGCTCAGCCGCGTGGTCGTGAACGGCAGCATCACGACGATCGTTCGCGGCCGCGGCGGCATGTCCCTCGTCTCCTTCAACGAGCACCGACACCTGCTGCGCGCGCGGCCCGGGCTCGTGACCTACCGATGAGCGCCTGCACCAAGCTCCCGCGGCCGGTTCCGCCGCGGTGGTCGCGCCGGTGCCGACCGAGGTCGGCCTTGCCTGCTCCCAAGGGATCGGGGCCTTGGCGATCTCTCGCATCTCCGCCCGTGCGGGGGGAGACCGCCCCATCGGACACCGCGCGCTATCCGACCAACCGGATCGCGAGGGCGTCGGCGAACCCGCCGCTCGGGTCGTAGCCGCGCATCATCGCGATGATCACCGCGACGTAGTGCCGCGTCTCGGGGTAGGGCGGGATGCAGTTGCAGCGCGCGACGGCGCCCTCCCCCGCGTTGTACGCCGCGAGCGCCAGCTGCACGGAACCGAACCGCCGCAGCAGGCCGCTCATCAGGCGGGCCTGGGCGTGAATCGACGCCCGTGGATCGAACGGGTCGCGCAGTCCGACTGCGGCGGCGGTCCCCGGCATGAACTGGGCGATCCCCTCGGCGCCTGCCGAGGACACGCTGCGCGGATCGAATCCCGATTCCTGACGCAGCTGGGCGGACAGCAGCGCCGCGGAGATGCTGTAGCGGATGCTGGCGCCGCGAATCGCGTCGCGGTAGGCGGCCGGGACCCAGGGCGGGATCGTCCCGCCCGTCCCGACGCGCTTCGGCGCACCCGCCTCCAGCGCGCTTCCGGGATTCGGCCGGTACTCCCAGTGCCACGGCTCCCAGCTCATCGGCTTGGTGAACCCGAAGCGCCGACCGTTGGCCGCCAGCCAGCCGTACGACGCGCTCGGTCCGAGGTCCAGCGCGATCCCCAGCCGATGGTTGCTGCGGCCGGGCGGCGCCACCATCCTGGGGTTCGGGTTGGCCGCGAACAACCGTGCCTGCTCGGCGTTGGAGCGAAAGCCGCTCACCACCACCAGCGTCCGTCCGTCGCGGTGCGCTGCCGCCTTCATCCGATCGAAGGCCGACGCGACGTCCGGCCGCATCGGCTTGCCGTCGCGCCGGGCCAGCCGGCCGTGGTACTCGGCACCGTCGGCCGCATCGGCGAGCGACGCCGCCGGCGGGCTCAGCTCCGCCGTGGCGGCGACCGACTGCGACAGCGCGACGCCGGCCACGGTCGTCGAACCCGCCGCGCGGACGCGGACCGTCAGCGGACCGGCGTCGTCGTCCGTGGTGTCGGGGAAGCGCACCTCGACGTCGTCCAGCCCGTTGGCCGTCGCGCTGCGGCGGGCCGCGTCGGCGGCACGGGCCCGGAAGCGGGCGACGCTGATCGTGGCCGGGACGCCGGCGCGCGCCGGCCAGTCGGCCCGCATCCGATCGGCCGCCGCCAGCGCCGCCAGGTCGACCGTCCGCTGGCGCTCCTCGCGCCCGCCCATCGCCGAGGCGACCGCGCCGAGCGCCGCGGCCAGGATCAGCGCCACCAGCAGCGCGAGCAGCACCAGCAGCAGCGCCTGCCCGTCCTCGCCGACCGCGGGACGCCGGACCTGGGCACGCCCCGTCCAACCGCAGCGCAGCAGCATCCGGGCCACCGGCCCGGTCGGCACGGGCACGGGCACGACCTCGATCCCGTGACGCGCCAGCATGCCCGCGCAGGCGGCGACCGTGGCCGGCGAGCCGTCGGCGCGGACCACGGCGCTGCGCTCCAGCAGCGGGAGGAAGGGAGCGCCCCACGCACCGGCCAGGACCACCACCACCGGGTCCCCGTCGCCGACCGCCACCAGCCGTTCGATCGCCGCGACCGCCTGAGCGTCGTCGGAGGGCAGGAGCACCCGCACGACGCGCCCGGCCGCCTGCGCGTCGAGCCCGCACGACGCCGCCCGCTCGCGGCTCCGACGAGCGGCGGCGGTCGCCGTCACCGTCGCGGCGGTCGGTCGGACCGACGGATCCCAGAGCGCGATCACCGTGGCTCGGCCCCGCGCCGGGCGCAGGCCACAGCTCACGGCAGCACCGGCGACGTCGGCACGGTCGCTGGGCGCCAGCACCACGGCGACGCCCTCGCCGGCGCCCGCGCCACGCTGCTCGCGCGATCGCCGTGACGGCATCAGCGATCGCCCACCGGACGGGCCCGCACCTGGCGTCGCGCGTCGAACCGGGCGACGAGCGCCCGCGGGCCGCCGGCGCGGACGCGGACGGTGATCCGGTCGCCGACGACGGCGATCGTCAGGCGGTCCCGTGCCAGCCCGGGCACGGCGGCCCGGGCGGCCTCGACCGGATCCCGGCCCTGCAGCCGGGCGATGCCGGCAGCGTGCGCGGCCAGGCCGGCCGCCTCGCCCGCGCGATGGGCCTGCAGCGCCACGACGATCGCGATCGCCGCCGCCAGCACGAGCGGCACGACCGCCACGACCTCGACCGACGCCTGTCCACGCTCGCCCGGGCTCATCGCTGGGATTCCAGATGGGCGCTGCCCTGGACGGTGCCCAGCGACAGCGGCAGGACGCTCGGGACCGGCAGGCGAACCCGGACCGTGTCCCCCTCGCGGACGACGCGGGCCGCCGCGCCCCCGACCGGCGCGGATCGGCGCACGGCGACGGCCGGATCGCGTCCGACCGCCGCCGCGCGCGCCCCGGCCCGAGCGGCCGTCGTCGCCGACCAGGCGGCGTGACCCGCGAGGACCGCTTGGACGAGGCCGAGCAGCAGCAGGACGAGCAGCGGCAGCAGCGCGACGAGCTCGACCGACGCCTGCCCGCGATCGAGGGGTTCCGATGGCATGCGGCCAGACTGCCGCGAACCCCTGTGCCGGCTCCAGTCCCCAACGGCACCGATTCGGTGCCTGCTTCGTGACGAACCTGCGCGGCGTGCGCTAGACGACGTCGCGCCAGCGCTGGAAGACCGCGAACAGCATCGCGACCGCCGAGCCGATCAGGACGATCCAGAGGATCGTGCCGCTGCCGGTCTCGACCAGGCGCGGGCGGGCGGCCATCGCGACGACGATCATCCCGATCCCGCCGTACAGCAGCAGGCGGTGGGCGTCGCCGAGCAGCTCGATCCGGCCGCGGGTCTCGCGGTAGACGCGGACGCCGAGGAAGACGAACGCGGCCATGATCAGCATCCCGAGCGTGGCGCCGACCGCCTCGCCGCCGGTTCCGCCACCGGGAACCAGCCAGACGATCGCCGCCAGGCCGACGACGATCGCAGCGGTGCGCAGGCCGTTGCTGGTCACGACCTCAGCCTACCGACCGCGCACGGCCGGCTGGCGGCCGGCGCACGCGACGATCGGCCGGATCCGGCCCGCCGTCGGACGCGACCCCGATCTCGGCGTCAGCTGGCCGCGCGCTCGGTGAGCGCGGGCTCCAGCTCGGCCAGCTCGTCGCCGGCCTGCTCGGCGACGGCCGACGCGGGACGAACGCGGCGGTCCGGCTCGGCGACGGGCAGCGGCTCGACCGGCTCCGGGGCGAAGCGGTAGCCGACGCCGAAGTGGGTGTGGATGTACCGCCACCCGGGCGATGCCTTGTCGAGCTTCTGGCGCAGCTTGCGGACGAAGACGTCGACCGAGCGATCGCCGCGGGCCATCGCGTAGCCCCAGACGCGCTGGTAGATCTCCTCGCGCTCCAGCACCCGGCCCTCGGCGCGCGCCAGCAGGTCGATCAGCTCGAACTCGCGCTTGGTCAGCTCGGCCGACTGGCCGGCGACGAAGGCCTGGAACTGGTCGCCGCGGATCTCGAGCTCGCCGCTGACGCGCGGTCCGCGGTCCTCCTGCGGCTCGACCCGGCGGCGGCGGCGCACGACGGCCTCGATCCGGGCCATCAGCTCCTCCGGGTGACAGGGCTTGCCGACCCAGTCGTCGGCGCCGAGCCGCAGCCCGCGCACGCGCTGGGCGACGCTCGACTGGCCGGTGCAGACGATGATCCCCAGCCCGGGCATGCGGGCGGCGACCTTCTCGAGGTACTCCCACGCCTGGGCGCCCAGGACGCCGACGTCGACCACGAGGGCGCTGAGCCGCATCGCGACGAGGTCTTCCACCGGAACTGGGCTCGCGAGCACGCGCTGTTGCCAGCCCGCGCGCTCGAACCGCTTGCCGAGGACGTGGAGGAAGCCGCTGTCGGTGTCGATCAGCGCGACCCGCAGGGCGCCGCCCGCGGCCGCTGAACTGCCGACGCTCGAGACGGAGGAGTTCTCCTGCATCGCGTCGAAGTCTAGTCGGCGGGAGGGACCTGAAACGACTTGGCGGGTCACGGTCACCGTTTCTTCACAACCGCTCGCCCGGTGAACGGCTGGACGAGCGGCCACCGGGACCGCCCGTCAGGCCGACGGCGGCGTGCCGGGGCCGTCGTCCGACGGCGGGGCGTCGCCCGGCGCCGGGCCGTCCGCCGGGCCCGTTCCCAGCCCGCCCGGCCGCGCTGGGCCGAGGCCGCCGCGCTGCGCCCGGCGAAAGGCCCGCGTCGCCGACTCGCCGAACTCGGGCGACGGGCCCTCGACGATGAAGACGACCTGCTCGCCGATGTCGACGGCGTTGTCGCCGATCCGCTCGAAGGCACGGGCGACCATCGTCATCGTCATCAGCCACTCGCGGGTGTCGATGTCGTCGCCGAGGTCGATCGCCAGCCGGAAGATCTCGCGGTTGAGCTCGTTCAGCTCCTGGTCGCGGCGGACCAGGTCCAGCGCCAGGTCGACGTCCCGCAACTCCAGCGCCTGACGGCACTGGACGACCTCGTCGCGGGCCAGGATCCCCATCCGCAGGATCGGCTCGAGCACCTCGGCGCGGCGCGGCGGGTCGTTGCCGGTGAGCGGGATCAGCTTGGCGATGTTCACGCACTGATCCCCCATCCGCTCGAAGTGCTTGGCGGTGTGCAGCAGGCTCGCGACCAGCCGCAGGTCGCCCGCGACCGGCGCCTGGAGGGCGAACAGCGACAGCACGCCCTGGTTGACCTCCAGGTAGCGGCCGTCGATCCGGTCGTCGTCCGCCATCACGAACGTGCCGAGCTCGACGTCCTGCTGCTCGAGCGCCTCGGTCACGCGCTCGACCTGGCGCGCGACGAAGTCGAGCGCCCCCAGCGTCGCGCGCTCGAGCTCGAGCAGCTCCTCCCGGTACTGGCTTCTGGTGACAGCCACGGGCCGACCCTACTCCGACGACCGCACGCCCGACCGGCCGGTCAGGAGAACTTCCCGGAGACGTACTCCTCGGTCCGGGGATCGCTCGGGTTGGTGAAGATCTTCTCGGTCGCGTCGACCTCGACCAGGTCCCCCAGGTACATGAACGCGGTCCGGTCGCCGACGCGCGCCGCCTGCTGCATGTTGTGCGTCACCAGGACGATCGTGAAGTCCTGCTTCAGCTCCTGGATCAGCTCCTCGACCTTCAGCGTCGCGATCGGGTCGAGCGCCGAGCAGGGCTCGTCCATCAGGATCACGTCGGGCTTGATCGCGATCGTGCGCGCGATGCAGAGCCGCTGCTGCTGACCGCCGGAGAGCCCGACGCCCGGGGCGTTCAGGCGATCCTTGACCTCGTCCCAGAGGCCGGCGCCGCGCAGCGCCCACTCGACGCGCTCGTCGTGGTCGACGTCCTTGATCTTGTTGAACTTCAGCCCGGCCGCGACGTTCTCGCGGATCGACATCGTCGGGAACGGGTTCGGCCGCTGGAAGACCATGCCGATCATCCGCCGGATCGCGACGATGTCGGTCCCCGGCGCGTTGATGTCGACGCCGTCGAGCAGGATCTCGCCCTCGACGCGCGCGCCCGGGATCTCCTCGTGCATCCGGTTGATCGAGCGCAGCAGCGTCGACTTGCCGCAGCCGGACGGGCCGATCATCGCCGTGACCTCGTTGGCCCGGTACTCCAGGTCGACGCCCTTGACCGCCATGTTGTCGCCGTAGAACGACTTGACGCCGTGCAGGGTGACCGTGTGGCCGGTGGAGCCCTGCGCGGGCGCGACCGGCGCGCGGCCGCCGGCGACCGTGGCCGGGGTCTGGAGCGGCGAGTCGTGGGTGCTCACGGGGATACCACCGGAGGTCTGCGGATCGGTCGTGCGCGGCTCGCGCACCGGGGCGGGGTCGGAGGTCATGAGATGCGGCTCCTGCGCTGGGCGAGGCGGGCGATGAGACTGAGGAGGAGGATCAGCACGACGAGAGTCAGGGCGGCACCCCAAGCCCGGTCGTGCTGGGCCGACGAGGACGCGGTCACGTCGGCGTAGATCTGGGCCGGCAGCGTGTTCAGCGGCCCGTTGGGATCGCCGGCGAGCGCGGTCGCGACGCCGGCGGTGAAGATGATCGGCGCGGTCTCGCCGGCGGCGCGGGCGATCGCCAGCAGCGAGCCGGTGACGAGACCGGGCGCCGCGGTCGGGAGGACGATCCGCAGGATCACCTTCCACCGCGGAACGCCGAGCGCCAGCGCGGCCTCGCGCAGCTGCTGCGGCACCAGCCGCAGCACCGGCAGCGCCGAGTTGATCACGATCGGCAGCATCAGCAGGCCGAGGGCGACCGACGCCTTCCAGCCGGCGAACGGCGCCCCGCCGACCTGGCTGACGACCAGCGTGATGTAGACGAAGAGGCCGAAGACGACCGACGGCACGCCGGTCATCACGTCGACGAGGTAGCGGACGAAGTTGCCGAACCAGGTGCCCTCGCCGTACTCGACCAGGTAGACCGCGACCGCGATCCCGATCGGGACCACGACGGCCGCGGCGATCCCGACGACCTCGAGCGTGCCGAGGATCGCCGAGCGGATGCCGCCGAGGTCGTTCGCCTGGGCGGTGACCGCCGCGTCGCCGAGGAAGCGGTTGGTGTTCGCCACCGCGCCGGCGGCGCCGGTCGGGTCGCTGGTCAGGAAGCTCCAGCTGATCGATCCGCCGCCCTTGATCACGAGGAAGCCGAGCAGCAGCGCCAGCGGCAGCAGCGCCAGGCCGGTCAGGCCGGCGACCCAGCCGCGCGCGATCGAGTCGACGCGCTTGCGGCCCCGCAGCGTGGTGACCAGCTCCGGGCGCGGGATGCTCGGCAGCGAGAGCCGCGATCCGCTCTTCGGCGCCTCGCCCCGCTCGGCCGCCGCGACCGCCTTCTTGGCGTCGCGCTCGGCGCGCTTCAGGCGGCTCTCGGCGCGGGTGATGTAGCCGCGGGCGATCGCGTTGATGACCAGCGTGACCGCGAACAGCAGCAGGCCGGCGCCGATCAGCGCGGCGCGGTGCTCCGGGCTCGAGGTCGCCTCCTGGAACTCGAGCGCGATCACCGAGGCGAGCGTCGAGCCCTGCGAGAAGATCGAGTCGCCGACGCCGGCGGTCGCGCCGCCGATCAGGATCGCGACGGCGATCGTCTCGCCGAGCGCCCGGCCGAGGCCGAGCATCGAGCCGCCGACGATGCCGGCGCGCGAGTACGGGAGCACCGCGGTGCGGATCATCTCCCAGCGGGTCGCGCCGAGCGCGAGCGCCGCCTCCTTGTGGTCGGTCGGCACCGTCGCCATGACCTCGCGCGAGATCGCGCTGACGATCGGGATGATCATGATCGCCAGGATCAGCCCGGTGATGAAGTAGTTGGCCGCCGAGACGTCGCCGCCGATGAACGGGATGAACGAGAAGGTGTCGGCGAACCACTGCTCGACGCCCTTCAGCTTCGGCGCCAGGAAGAGGAAGCCCCAGAGGCCGTAGACGACCGACGGGACCGCGGCCAGCAGCTCGAGCGTGCCCGAGATCAGGCCGCGCCAGCGGGCCGGAGCCAGCTCGGTGACGAAGAGCGCGGTCGCGACCGCGATCGGAACCCCGATCAGCAGCGCGATCGCCGACGTGATCAGCGTTCCGGCGACCAGGGCGCCGGCGCCGTAGGTGTCCTTCGACGGCAGCCAGTCGACCTTGGTGATGAAGTCGATGAAGCCGTACTTCGAGAAGACCGGCTCGGACTCGATCCCGAGCTTGATCAGGAAGTAGGCGAGCAGGACGAAGATCAGCCCCGCCAGGCCGGTCAGGGCGTTCTTGACCCATGGGTCGAGCCAGCTGCCGGTCTTCGTCCGGGCCAGCGTCTCCCGCAGCCGCGATGCGGCGTCGGGGTTCGGGACGGTTGCTGTGCTGGATTCCATGGTCTCGTCCGATCGTCGGCGGAACCGGTCGCGCGGCCACTCGGCGGGTCCAGCCCCGTCGCGCGGCGGCGACGGGGCTGGACCCTGCGTGAGCGGTGAGCTCGACCTCGGCTAGGAGATCGGCGCTCCGTTGCACTCGAGGGAATCGACGACGGCCTTGGCCTTGTCGAGGACGCTGGCGGGCAGCGGCGCGTAGGCGAGCTGCTTGGCCTCCTCCTGACCGGTCGTGAGACCGTAGGTCAGGAAGTTCTTGACGTCGCTGGCGACGTCCTTGCTCTTGCCGGCCTTGCAGAGGTCCTTCGGCAGGACGATGAAGGTCGCCGACGCGTCGGGGTAGGTCTGGTCGCCGGAGGCGTCGCCGATCGAGAACCGCAGGTCGGCGGGGACCTCGACGTTGTCACCGGCGGCGGAGACGGACTCCAGCGTCGGCTCGACGTAGTTGCCGGCCTTGTTCTTGAGGCTCGCGTAGGCGAAGTCGTTCTGCAGCGCGTAGGCCTGCTCGACGTAGCCGATCGCGCCCTCGGTCTGCTTGACCTGGCCGGCGACGCCGTCGTTGCCCTTGGCGCCGGTGCCGGTCGGCCACTTGACCGACTTGTCGACGCCCGGGCCCTTCTCCCACTCCTTGGAGTAGGCGCCCAGGTACGAGAGGAACGCCTTCGTGGTGCCCGACTCGTCGGAGCGGTGGACGACGGTGATCTTCTCGTCCGGCAGCGTCACGCCGTCGTTCTGCCCGGCGATCGCCGGGTCGTTCCACTTGGTGATCTTCCCGAGGAAGATGTTCGCCAGGGTCTCGCCGTCCAGCTTGAGGCCGGTCTCGATGCCCTTGACGTTGTAGGCCGCGACGACCGCGCCGAAGAACGTCGGGACGTGGACGATGTCGCCCTGCTTCTTGGCGGCGGCGATCTCCTCGTCGTCCATCGCCGAGTCGGTGCCGCCGAAGTCGAGCGTGCCGTCGGTGACGCCGGCGATGCCCGCGCCCGAGCCGGTGCCGGCGTAGTTGAAGGTCAGCCCCTGGGACTTGAGCTTCGAGCCCCAGGTGTCGTACACGGGCTTGGCGAAGGTCGAGCCGCCAGCGTTGATCGACCCCGAGAACTTCGCGGTCGCCGTGGTCTCGGTGCCAGTGCTGGCCGCCGTGCTGTCGGACTTCTTGTCGTCAGAGCCGCAAGCCGCGACGCCGAGTGCGAGAACGGCAGATGCGCCGACCGCGGTGAACGTACGAAATCGCACGTGGTCTCCTTGGGATCAGTCAGGGGAACGTGACGCAGGGCAGCGTGGCATCGGCTTCCCTGCATCCTGTTACCTGGGTGTGGCCGGGGTGTGAACTCGATGTGAACGTGAGGTGTCGACGTCGAGCGCGAGCCCGCCGACGGCGGGTCCGCTCAGGCCGCGGGCTCCGGCGCGAACCGGTACCCGAAGCCGATGTGGGTGTGGATGAAGCGCCAGCCCGGGGACGCTGCCTCGAGCTTCTGGCGCAGCTTGTGGACGTAGACGTCGATCGACCGATCGCCACGGCGGAGCGGACCGCCCCAGACCGTGGAGAACAGCTCCTCGCGGGCGACGACGTGGCCGGACCGCGTGGCGAGCGCGGACAGCAGCTCGAACTCGCGGACCGACAGCGACACGACGCGACCGGCGACGACGGCCAGCCCCTCCTGGGGGCGGATCTCGACCTGGGCGACGCGGATCGGGCCGTCAGGGCCCTCGGAGCGCACGTCGTCCGTGGATCGGGTCACGGTGCTCATCGCTCCGTGAGTGTCCGGGCTGGCGCGCCGGATTCCGTTACGTGACCGTGAACCACCTGTGAACGCGATGTGAAACCGCGCGGAAGCCGTTCTGTTGCGGGGCTTTCGGCGCTAGCTTCGGGCGACCGATGCCGCTCTTCTTCCGCGCACCTGGCGCCGACTCGACGCTTCTCGACCTGCTCGAGGAGTACGGCCGGACGATCCAGCGCTCGACGTTGCTGCTGCGCGACCTGATCCGCGACTACCCGGAGCAGGGCGGCCTGGTCCGCGACCTGGTCCTCTGCGAGCAGGAGGGCGACCGGATCGCCCACGACATCATCCACCGGCTCAGCCGCCACACCAACGGCCATCCGACGCATCCGTTCGAGATCGACGACGGCTACCGGCTCGCGACCGCGCTCGACGACATCGTCGACGACGCCGAGGCGGCGGCCGACATGTTCTCCGTCTACCAGGTCGAGGCCGCGACCGACCAGGCCAACCAGCTGGCCGACATCCTGGTCGCCTGCGGCGAGCAGCTGGCGCTGGCGCTGCGGGCGCTGCGGACCGGCAGCGACCTGTCGCCGTTCCTGGTCGAGATCCACCGGCTCGAGAACGACGGCGACCGGATCAGCCGCGACGCGATCGCCTCGCTGTTCGAGATCGGCGTCGACCCGCTG
This sequence comes from Patulibacter medicamentivorans, assembly GCF_000240225.1. Lineage (GTDB taxonomy): Bacteria > Actinomycetota > Thermoleophilia > Solirubrobacterales > Solirubrobacteraceae > Patulibacter > Patulibacter medicamentivorans. Next base: position 3,602 of record NZ_AGUD01000200.1, on the reverse strand, counting down.
TTCGTGATCCGCTGGAAGGACATCTACGCGGCGCTCGAGAGCGCGATCGACGCCTGCGAGACGGTCGCCCACCACCTGGAGGGGATCGTCCTCAAGCGTCGCCGCTGAGGCGCCGCGGTCGCCGCGCGGACCCGAGCCGCCGGCGCGGCCGCGCGCGGCTACGCCCACCTGGGCCCCTCGCCGATCGGCGCCGGCGGCTCGGCGGAGCTCCCGTCGGCCAGGTCGGCCAGGTCGCAGGCCAGCGCCGACCAGGCGAAGCCGCGGGCGCCGTAGCCACGGCCGTGGCGCGGGTCGTAGTACTCGCGCAGGCCCTCGCGCTCGACGGCGGCGACCAGCGCCCCGGCGACGCTCGCCGCGTGGTCGTGGTGGCCGAGCGCGGCGACGGTCGGCAGCAGCAGCCAGGCGACGTTGATCCACGACGGCCCGCGCCAGGTCCGCCAGCGATCGAAGCGCGGCTCGTGGGCGCGATCGTCGACCGCGACCGACGGGATCCCGACCGGCGCGCCGAAGCGGCGCGGATCCAGCAGCTGCTCCTCGGCCAGCCGGCGGCGGATCGGCTCCGGGATCCCGGGCAGCACCAGCGGCGAGATCGACGACCAGCCGTTGGCCACGACCGGGCGGCGCCCACGGCCGGCGAGGTCGCGGAAGAGGCCGGCCGACTCGTCCCAGCAGTGCTCGACCAGCGACCGCTCCGTCCGCGCCGCCAGGGTCGCCCAGGCGCGATCGCCGCTGAGCCGGGCCATCGCGTGCAGCGAGAGCGCGTAGGCGGTGCTCGTCCAGACGTCGACGACGTGGTGGTCGTGGCGCGCGGCGAAGCGACGCGCGTCGTAGCCGACCCGCCGCGCCCGCTCGACGAGCAGCCAGTAGCCGGGGCCGTCGTGGGTCACCCGCCGGAACGGCAGGTCGTACTGGGGGCTGTCGTCCAGGCCCGACTCGTCCGGGAAGAGGATCGTCAGCAGCCCGTCGCCGGCCAGGTCGCGCTCGGCGGCGAGCCAGTCGAGATGCTCGGCCAGGCCCGGGAGCGCCTCGGATCCGAACCCCGGGTCGCCCGCGAGGTCGGCCGCGGCGACCCGCTCCCAGGCGAGCGGCAGCAGCGGCGGCCCGATCGAGGCGGTTGCCAGGTCGCCGCGCGGCGATCGCGTCGCGTAGAACGGCGCCCGCCGCCAGCCGGCCGGCCGATCCCAGAAGACGGTGTGCGGCAGCAGGCCCGGGCGGGCGCCGACCCGCGGGGCGATCCGCGGGTCGCCGCTGCGCAACACGGTCCGCAGCTCCTCGCGAGCGCGGGCGGGGTCGAAGCGGGCCCAGGCGATCGCGCTGAAGCAGGAGTCCCAGTGCCACTGGTGGCGATAGCGCGGCGTCGACGGGCAGGTGTAGCCGTAGCGGACGCCGCGCTGCTCGCCGCTGCGCCAGTTCTCCCGCAGGGTCGCCAGCGCGAGCGCGTCGACCGGGCGGGCCGCCGCGGCGTCGCGCCCGGACGCGGGCGGCGTCGGCGGACCGGCCGCGACCGGCTCGTCCTCCCCCAGCACCGTCCCGTGGTCCATCGGGCCGGCGCCTCAGGCGGCGACGAGCTCGCGGTAGGTGACCGACGGACGGTGCGCGTGGTGGCGCAGGATGTCCTTGGCGGCCGCGATCAGCCGCGGGTGGTCGAGGTCGGCCGGGTGCAGCTCCAGCCGCACCGGTCCGCCGCCGAGCCGCGACGCCGCCCGCAGGACCGTCGGCGACGCGAAGCGCTTGATCGGGGTCGACGCGCCGAGGCCGAGCGCCAGCGCCCGCAGCGGCCGCGGGCGAGCGCCGGCGTGGACGGCGTCGATGGTCGCCCACCACGCGTAGCGCTCGCGCAGCGCCGCGTGCAGCGACGGCGTGTAGGCGAACCCGGGCGCCACGAAGCCGTCGGGCTCGATCCCCGAGTCGGTCAGGATCCGGTGCCCGGCGTCGACGGCGCGGTCGGTCTCGGCCGCGTCGAGGCCGACGAACTCGGCCGCCCGGCCGCCCTGCCAGAGCGCGACCGCCTGCCGCAGCGGGGCGGCGGGGCGCGTCTGCTCGTGGCGGAAGCCGTGCTGGGCGACCTCGTCGCCGGCGTCGATCCGCTCCCCCAGCCACGAGCGCAGGGCCGGGCTGCGGCGGTCGAAGGGGTGCAGATCCGGCGCCGGGATCACCAGCAGCGTGACCCGGGCGACGCCGTGGTCGGCGAGCCACTCGCGCAGCAGCGCGCAGCGCTCCCAGGTCGCGGGCTCGACGTCGTGGACGGTGACCGCCATCGCGTCGCGCGGATCGACCCGGCCGCGACCGCGGTGGAGCGCCAGCGAGCGGACCGCTCCCCCACCCCCCGGGACCGTCATGCCGCCCGTTCCCGACGGCGCTCGCGCCGCTCCAGCAGATCGACCATGTCACGCAGCTCCTGGTGGAAGAGGACCGTCCAGCCGTGGCGCCACGCCAGCGCCGCCGCCGCGCCCGCGTCCGGTGCCGCCCGCCGCGCGGCGTCGATCGCCCGCTGCAGGCCGACCACGTCGCCGGCGCTGTAGGTGTGCCCGAGCGCGCCGATCGTCGTCGCCGACGGGGCGTTGTCGCAGGTCACGACCCGGGCGCCGCAGGCGGCGGCCTCGAGCCCGACCAGCCCGAAGGTCTCGTTCGGCCCGGGCATCACCACGCACGACGCGGCGGCGTAGCGGCGGGCCAGCTCGGCCGGGTCGCTGACGTAGTCGCCGAGCGTGACCCGATCGGCCAGGCCGAGCGCCGCGATCTCGGCCGGCAGCGCCGTCCGCCAGGGCCCGTCGCCGACCAGCTGCAGGGTCCAGTCGCCGCGGCGGGTCGCCTCCAGCAGCTCGCCGACGCCCTTCGCGCGCGACAGCCGTCCGGCGTAGAGGACGTGGTCGCCGCGGCGGACGTCCGGCTGCGGGCGGAACGCCGGGTCGAGCCCCAGCCGCAGCGGCAGGTCGGCCCCGCGGCCGCTGTCGGGGACCGGGTCGATCACCGACATGATCGCGTCGACGTCGCGATAGGCGTGGTGCATCCACGAGCGGAAGATCGGCCGCCAGGCCGCGTCCGGCCCCGGCATCCCGGCGGCCGCCAGCGCCGCCGACCCGTGGTGGACGGCGATCACGATCGCGCCCGAGCGGTGGGCGGCGGCGATCGCCTGGCGCGGGGTCCAGAACGGGTCGTGGAGCAGCAGCACGTCCGGCCGCAGCCGCTCGATGGTGCGGCAGAGGCCGCGACCGCCGGGCGGGATCCGGTAGTCGTTGCGGGTCACGCGGACGCCGCGGATCCGGTGCATCCCGGCCCGCTCCTCGTCGCGCTCGCCGGGGACGACGATGTGGTGCTCGTAGGCCCCGGTGATCGCGGCGTGACGGCGCTTGGCGTCGAGGTAGCTCTTGATCCCGCCGCTGCGCTCGCCGTACCAGAGGGTGACGTCGGCGACCCGCAGCCGGCGGCCGTGACGGCCGAGCCCCCGCCCGGCGCCGTCGGGCGCCACCGATTCGGTCGTCGCCCGCCCGCGGCCGGGCCGCGGGCGGGTGGCGACCGCGCTCAGCGGCTCACGCGACACGCCGGGGCCGGGTGGCGTGGTTTGCCAGGATCGCCTCGCGGGTGGCGGCGGCCTCGGCGTC